>CAZNFZ010000127.1:0-3041 GCA_964572665.1 uncultured Methanosarcinales archaeon | reverse complement strand
TTTTTTGTATTATTGCTGTTGGTAGCGTGTGCTCCAGCAGCGCCGATCGCACCGAAGACCGCTCCTGAGGCAGGAGTTCCTATTATCCAGACGAATGAAGAAGTTACTTCTCCAGCTCAGCCTGGTGTTCCAAAAACATCTATGGATGAAGAAACTGCTAATACTCCTTTGGAGCCATCTGGTTCTCAGATCGACCCGTATAGCACATTGGGTTGTGAGAGTTTATTGTCCGCGCAGGAATTCGCAGAAGCGTGCAGTCAGAGTCCTGAAAACTTCCAGGTTACTTATAAAATTGGCACAAGGAATTGTTATGTGAATGCAAAGAGCAGGACTGACAATCGTTTGACTGCGGGTGTCAGTTTGACTGGCTTTGCTAACGCACCTGCTGCGACCAAGGAATTCGACCGTCGTTTGGTCGTCTTGAAAGTTGGTGCTGACAAGAGTGTCGGTGAGCGTGCATACACGTTCCCGAAGGCTGACCGTCAGACAATTAACTTTGTCCGCAACCAGTTTATCGTTGAGGTTGGTGCTGATACGCACTTGTGTTCAAAGGAAAGTCTTTTGAATGTTGCCACGGCAGTTGACAATCGCCTTAAATAAAACTGCTTATCCTTTTTTGTTTTTCTTTTAGTAATTTACTTTTTTGTAGAATTTGTGTAATATCTAATCCAAATTTCTTTTTCGCAACTAGTTGCGCGTAATTCATCATTAATTCTTTGCTTGCAAACGTAATTGGCTTGACAGATAGCGCTTTTCTTGTTGCTTCTCGTGTCACCCAGACGCCTAGCGGCAATACGTATTCATCTGTGATAAATCGCAGTGCCAGCACGCTGTTCTGTCTTTTTTGTTGCATTAAGTGTTCTGCTATGGCCATTCTGACCGTATAATAGCCGCCAGCACACTGTTCTGCGTAATTCTTTCTATCGGCAAACTCTTCGTTGTCTGTGCTGTACTCTAAAACACCTGGCTTGACGTACATTTCGAATAATTCATAGCTCCATTGTTCTGGAAAAAATAATAATAGGTAGTAATTGCCTAAGAAACTGCCAAAGTATGCTGCATATTCGCCAATCGGTTGTTCTCGTACTTTCTCAAGGAAATTTTTCCCAAGTATGTCGTCTGTTGCAGTTATCGACCATCGTGTTGGTACTAATTTTCTCTGTTTGCCAAATACTCCGACGCTTAACATTCTGCTTAGTGCATTTTCGTCAAGAGAATGATCATACAAGTTTACAACTGCTTCAGACGCAAGGGCGTCAGTATCGTCATAGAATTTTTGTACTCTTGTGGGGATTCTCGGATTTGATGCCAGTTGTAACTTTTTTAGCTTGGCTTGCGGTCCCATTGGTGCAACCCATCGGTCTGTCTGTAAATTCAGATTGGGTTTTTTATCTAATTCTACATCAATGTCAACTGGTTTTGCTGACATGGCAACGTCCTGCGCGATTTCAACTAGTTTGTCTGGCTGTTTGACGTTGCTTGTAAATCTGCTGTTCACCAAACTTGCCCTGAATGCTGCAACGTCTGCAATGCCCATGTTTTGCTGAGCCCAATGTCTTGGTGCATCATACACCCATGCATTTTCATCGTGTTTTTGCGGTGCAAGAATGCCGACATTGACATAAGGGTATCCATATCTGCCGACAAATGGCGCTGGTGCAGTGCCCGTAAATTCTTGCTGGCCAGTCAAAGGTTTTGCTTTGAAGAGTGCGTGCTGAAGAATCCTTTCTTTTTCCTTGTATGTGACCCCCTTTATGATCATGTGAGAAGAATTATTTTAGAACTATAAAATCTTAATGCTGGATTTGTATTAACTGCTCTCCGTGGTAGTGCGGTTCTTCTTCTGGGGCGCTCTTGAATTGCGAGCATTCTTTCTTGTGTTCCCAGTAAAACCAGCACTTGTTTCCAAATACTTTGTACGCGTGGCAATTCTCACAGACTGTCATATGTTTAAACTCAATTTTACGCTTTAAATAGTTTTCGCCACTATGTTTTTAAACCGGTCATCAACACAATAAGGCATGCTTACCGATCAGGAAGTTGCAAAAGTAAAGGAAGAATTAACCACTTGCCAGCGCCCGTTGTTTATTTTCCACGACGATCCTGATGGGCTTGCAAGCTTCCTGCTCTGTTACCGTTTTATCAAAGAAGGCCGTGGAATTCCCGTTAAAGCATATCCAAGAGTTACAGTTGAGCCGTATGCAAGGAAAGTTGAGGAGTACGGTGCTGACAAGGTTTTCATTCTTGACGTTGCAATGGTTGATCAAGAGTTTATTGACCACGTGAAAATACCAGTCATTTGGGTTGATCATCACGCGGTTCTTGAAAGAGAGCGCGTGAAATACTTTAATCCTCAGAAGAGGGGAGTGAATATTCCAACTCCTGCATTAATCTGGCAGATTACTGGTGAAGAGCGTCCAGAAGACTTGTGGATTGCAACAACTGGCGCAATTGGCGACTGGTACTTTCCTCCATATGCTGCTGCATTCCAGCAGGCATACCCTGAACTTCTGCCGGCAACCTGCACAGGTGTTGAAGACGCATTGTTCAATACCAGGATTGGCACGTTAGTCAAAGTGTTTTCTTTTAATTTGAAGGGCCCGATGCCTGAAGTTACTCAGGCAGTCAAAATTCTGACAAGAATTGAAGACCCGTATGAAATTTTGGAACAGCGTACGCCAAGGGGAAAATTGTTGTGGAAGAAATATCTGGAAATCAATGCACAGTATGAAGAAATGCTGGCAAAGGCATTGAAGCACGCAACTGAAGACCGTTTGTTCGTTTACACTTACGAAGATGATAAGCTAAGTTTGACAAAAGATCTCTCAAATGAAGTTTTGTACAAGCTTCAGGATAAAGTTATCATTATTGGCCGCGAAAAGTCTGGCGAAGTCCGTTGTTCTTTGCGTGCTCCAGCTAAGGTCATGCTTGGTCAGGCCTTGGCGCGCGCCTTAATCGGCATTGACGGGTATGGCGGCGGCCATGAGCAGGCCTGCGGCGCTGGCATCAAGAAAGATGACTTCAAGCGTTTTCTGGAAAAT
>CAZNFZ010000126.1:0-16999 GCA_964572665.1 uncultured Methanosarcinales archaeon | reverse complement strand
GGCCAAGGGTGAAGGGGTTCACTTGTTAAAAGGGATCGTTAGCTGGGTTCACAACGCTGTGAGGCAGTTGGTTTGATATCTACTGGAAATGTTGGAAGGCTGAGAGGAAGGATGCCATAGTACGAGAGGAACTGGCATTCGTCGCCACTAGTTTACCGGTTGTCCGACAGGGCATTACGCCGGGCAGCCACGCGATTTACGATAAGTTCTGAAAGCATCTAAGAATGAAACGTTCCTCGAAAAGAGCCTTCCTAGGGCATGGCTAGAAGAGCCGTTTAATGGAACCGGTGTGTACGCACGAAGGTAACGACGTGTTCAGCATGCGGTCCCCAACGCCCGTACCTAGTTAAAATTGGAAGTTCGACTATGAACGGTCTCTCCTTTTTTTATTTCTTTGAGATTGTTTTGAATGTTAGCGATAGCTTTAAATAACAACAGACGAATAATTAAGTTAGAAAGAGGCATCGCCGAATGCGTTCGGCTGGTCTCTTTTTACGTTGTAAAAAGAGGTGATTAAATTGGCAGAACCAGTGGCTCCTATATTGATTATCGGTCCATCACTCGCACTTGGAATTATTATTGGTGCGTATGAAGCAATTGTCATTCATCGAGATGTTTCAGTACCAACACACCGCTTTGGTCACATGATGCACGCGTTTTTGCTTTCAATTCTTTTCGTGTTCTGTTCAATGAACGCGCAATATGTTCTTGATTTGATTCCAGCACTGGCAAGCATTCCAATTTTGGGAACTGCAATTGGACTTCAAATTGCTGTTGGCTTGATTGCTGCAATAAAAATTCACGGCGTCAGCAGGGCAATAAAGTCGGGAAGTATGGGCACTGGACTTGGAGAGACTTGGTTTCACAGCATTTTGATCGGAGCACTAATTGTAGCAGCACCATATGCGTATCCAGCAATTGAGTCAACACTGCCTGACTGGATTAAGTTCTAAAATGCAAAACGAGGAAGCAATCACGCGATTGAGCAATGCGCTTGCACAGCTCGGCGCAGGAAGCTTTGACAAAGAAGCACTAAGATCTCTGTTAAAAGATGTTGTTGACAACAAACACAGCCATTACATTGAACAGGGATTGTTGTCAAATGACAAAAGCCTAATCATGCACGGCATTGTCGGGTCATTGAGCCACTATGAAGCAGAAAAAGACAAACAAAAGCTCGAAAAAAAGTTTCAAACCATCACGGACGACGATTAGCGCGCTTCTGATAAAATTAGACAGCGTGCACAACGCGTTATCCGCACACCATAATTTCAATCTTGCAGAAGTGCTAATTTCTGAATACGTTGAAGAGATTCCGCAGCAGCTTGTTGACCAGGGAATTACGAAAAGCTTGTATCACGCTTTGCAGAAAAGAAATGCAGAATTGCTTCTTGCGGCTGTTGATGCGGAAATAGAAAGGTTAAGCACAGAAAAAATAAAAATAATAAGAGAAAAAATTATTGCTTGACAAGCATTCTGGTATCTGAGCCCCTCTTGTACAGTTCAATATACCGCTGCATTTCCGAAGCAGAGTACGAAAGAACTGAAACGTGCCCGCCAAACTTCTTAAAAACTGGCAGTGGCTCAATGCTCTCTTCAGAGTAATCCGAAGGAAGCATAAGAACCCAACCGAAGCCTTTAGGGAATAATGTTTTCAGAACGCCAAGCTTTCGCGTGTAGCCTAAGAAATAATCACCTATTTTTTTAGGCTCATTTCCATACATCTCAACGAGAGTTGGCATGCCGTCAGCATTTACAAAGCCGTCAAGAGTTGTAAAGAAATGCTGCGGAGTCTTCAGATTAACGTTAAACCCGCACAATTCATTTTTCTCATTGACTTTTTTTACAATAAACTGGCTTGTGTTTGATGGAACGAGTTGCTGACGAACTTCAGGAATTACTGATTTCGCGTAATCCAGAGAAACGCTTCTTAATTGCGCGTAGAAGTATTTCTCGTCTTTGCTGTGCAAGGCCAAGTCGCCTAAGTCTGTTCTGCAGTCGCTCAAAATAGAGCATAGTGTCTGTATTGTTTTGTTTGTCTTCATTTCACTCACCCACGAATTATTCTATCTTAATGTCTTGTCCCAAACTTTGGCCTGGAAGACCACGCTCAAAAATTACTCGAAGCGCACCCTTATTGCCGTGCGCGGCAGAAATTTTGCCTTTAATTTGTGTTTTGGCTTTTCCTGGAGCAGTCCAGACAGCTGCTTTTCCAATATATGACTGGGCTTTCTCCCTGTTATCAACGCCTGGAACAATGACTATGAGATGGTTACCCTTCTTTCTGCGGAAACTGCCTCTGAAATGAGATATAACTGCCATAAGACGAAGGGAAAAGACGTGGTTTATAAAGCTATCGGGAAGAGCAGAATTAGGGTTGGCACGAGCAGGCAGCCCATTGAATGACTTCTTGAAACGTTTGTTAAAGGTGCGATAAGGCCTATGGCTGTTGCAGTGATGAAGACTAAGATGCCCAGCCAGCCAGATAATATGAAACTCATCATCAGCAGGAAGGAAAACACTGCTGCTGAAATGAACGCATAGTCAATTTTCTCAATTAAAATAGCGTACCATTTGGACGCGAATAGTGCAATGACTGCAGAGACGCCAGCGGCAGCACAAGCGGCTGCGATAAAAGTGGTGAGTGCAGATGCTGGAGCAGTGCCGAGCAGTTGCTCGATAACAACAACAGCGCCATTTCTGGCTTTGCCGAGCACGAATAATGTGACTAAGGAAATGACTACATCAACTGTGCCCAGTGCGCCGGTAAGCACAAGATAACGGACTGATTTTATACGTTTAACTTGTGCTAGAGCAGCAGCCTGCGACGGGCTCATGCCAGGAAATAATGTTACGATGCTGCCAGCAATGATGCCTGTCGCTGCAGATAAGAACAACGGCATTTTGCGCAGTCTCAGAATATCAGTGTTTACTTGCTCAGGAATGTGAACTTTGTTGAAAATTGAAAGCAGCAAGCCGCTTGCGCCGAAAAGTCCTGAAAGCAATGGGAATAATGGTTCGCGTACGCTGTCTAAAGCCAAGATGCCGAGCAGTCCGGCCAGAATAAAGACAATGAATGATTTCCATCCGTCGCGCATAAGTAAGATGAGAATGAGCGTGAGGAGCACCCAGAATAAATATGGGCGGATGAATGAAAATAGAAAAGGAAAAATAAAAATGAAAAGCGGGATTAACAGAATTCCGCCAAGTATTCCCAAAATGCTTCCGAGTACGCAGAACTTTACTGCTTCAATGCCGCAGCCTTTTTTCAGCAGATGATGGCCTGGCAATAGTGCCATGACATCTTCTGACGCTCCGAGAAAAATGGTTGGCACTGCGTCAACCACTGAACGTGAAACTGCAACGGCAACAAGAAAAATAGAGGACAGCCAAGCATCCGCATTAAAGCTTGCAATGATGACTGCGAGCAGATTAGTATGAACACCAGGAAGCAGGCCTGCAAGAATGCCAACAATGCTGCCAGCCAGTGCGATTATTACCTCAATGAGCATTTTGTATTCAATGCGTTGGTGCTTATAATTTGCATCGAGGGCATTCTCGTAAAATTTGCGAATTTTTATAAACCCTGCCAGTTAACCTCGACGTATGGCATACCATCGAGAAGTTTCAGAGGTTCTCACCGTCATGTTTATCGATATTGTGGGCTACACCAAGACAACAGCCCAGCTCAGCCGGGAAGAGTTCACTCAACTGCACGACACTTTTGACAACATGTCCATTCCAATTTTTGAACGATATGGTGGCAAGGTTATCAAGAAGATTGGAGATGCGTTTTTGGTTACTTTCAAATCACCAACCAATGCCGTTCTGTGCGGAGTAGAATTGCAGAACGTGTTTGACCATTTCAACAAAAATTCGAAAAGGCCAATTAGAATTCGCGTTGCCATTCACACCGGCGAGGTAATTTTACGCCATGATGACGTATTTGGAGAGGCAGTAAACACTGCATCACGCATTGAAGGCATTGCGGGCTCTGGACAGATAGTTTTCAGCGAAGCAGTATTCTCAGCAATGAACAAAAGAGAAGTGCCGTACATTCATTTGGGGTTGCAAAAATTAAAGGGAATGAAATATCCAATAAGATTGTTCAGAGTCAAAAGCGCATATGACGAAATATTGCGCAGAAGAAGGGCAGTTTCGTCATTCTTCAAGAAACTCATCTTGCTTGGATTTATTGCGCTTGCCGTGTACCTTATATTTCGTTACGTTTTCCCGTACTTTGAGCTCTTCTGAGTCAACAATGAATTCTATTTTTCCTTTGTATTGCTGCAGATGACCTGTGAGCAGATAATAGCCCGGCGCGAGGTTTAATTCATTAAATGAAACAACCGTTAAATTGTCAGGTACGAAACTGATGAACGCGACTTTTTCTTTTTGGTTGACGTATTTTATTGTGCCGGATAATTGCAAAGATTGTGGCGAGACGTCAGGTTTGAGAAAGAAAATGGCGATGAGGCCCAATAGCGAGATTGTCAATGAGATTGTGATGAGATTTTTGCGTTTCATGCCAGGTTAGGCATTTTTTCTATTAAAGAGTTTATCGACAACAGAATTGGAAGACTTGCGATCAGTCTAGTAAGATGATTGTTTTCACCACCTAAAACCATAAATACCACTCATTTTTCTTTTTATTCATGCAAAAAAGGGTGCAGAGTCCTAGCTCTATCAAGACGCATAAGCAATGTCCGCGGAAGTATTACTATTCATACATACTTGAATTAGAACAGCCGTCGAATATACACATGGTTAGGGGAAATATCGCGCACTCAGTTCTAGAACATTACTTTGACATTGACACTAGCGTAATATCGATGGATAATTACGGGCCGCATTTGAAACTTATTGTGCAGCATCTCTTGCTCAAGGAATGGCAGAATTACAAAAAAGATCTGGACAAGCTCAACTTGACGCAGGACAAACTCATTCATTATTTCGAAGAAACACTCATGATGCTGTTCAACTGGCTTGAATTATTCTGCAGCAAGCTAGAAGCCAAAGAAGGAACATTTCAAGAACGATTTAAACAATTAACGCCAATCAGAGAGATGATGTTTGTTTCAGAGAAGTATCACGTTAGAGGCTTTATAGACGTTATTGAACACGGCACAGATGGCTCGGTCAGGCTGATGGACTACAAGACGTCAAGTTCGCAGGAGCTCGATGAACACTTGTTGCAGTTAGGCATTTACAGCCTGCTCTATTTTGACAAGCACGGCGTCATGCCAAAGCAAGTAGGTGTGTATTTCCTCAAAGGAAAAGAAAGTTTCATTGAAGTTGACGAGGACTTAATCGAGATGGCAAAAAAGGAAATCGAGCATATTCACGCGTCCACTCAAACTCAGGACATCAACCATTATCCGAAGAGTCCCAGCCCGCTGTGCAAGTACAGCACAGGGCAGTGCCCATTCTATGATGTGTGCAGGCCGTTCAGCAAGTAGCAAGCTTTTTATAATGTCTGCAGAACATAATTAGCATGGCGTATCAAGAGGTCTTTCAATGGCTGGTAGATTTTGGCTTTGTTGACGTCATACTGCCATTCCTTCTGGTATTTACTCTGACATATGCAGTTCTGCAAAAGACGCGAGTTCTGGGAGAAGAAGGCGACAAAAAGCCCAAAAAAAGATTGAACGCCATGCTGGCATTCGTCATGGGATTCTTCGCAGTATTAGCAACACACATGTTGAACGTTGTCAACATATTGCTCGGATATCTGGTGCTTTTGATGATTGTTGGTTTATTGCTAGCGGTTGTGCTTGGACTGGTAGGTGCAGAGGGTGGGCACACGAACAAATTATTTATTGCGCTTATGATAATATTATTCGCACTCTTCGTGTTCTACGGACTGGCGCGCGCAGGTATAATAGACGAACAAAGATTCTTTGACACGTTATTCTGGCCAGTTGTTGCACTTGCAGTATTGGGAACAGTATTGTATGTTGTTCTCGGGAAAAAACCGGAAACGCGAGCGCAACAACCGCAAAGACCGGCGCAACCGCCTAGACAACAGCAGCCGCCTGAAGAACAAATAACTCCAGAACGGCTTGAAGATATGGCCGCAGAGATGCGGCGGCAAAGAAGACCGCAACAATAATTTCTCAATACATAACCTTTATAAATACTTTATACGACGACAGCCACGGGTATGGTAAAAGAACTCGACTTCAAAAGCACAGCAGAAATTAAGATACCAGATACTATGATAGATCAAGTCATAGGTCAGGATGAAGCCTGTGCAATTATGAAAAAAGCGGCCAGGCAAAGAAGGCACGTTCTATTAATAGGAGAACCAGGCACGGGCAAAAGCATGCTGGGCATGGCGCTGGCAGAATTATTGCCAAAAGAAAAGCTGGTGGACATCATGGCATTCTTCAATCCAAATGATGAAAACCAGCCGTTAATCAGAACCGTGGCCGGCGGAAAAGGAAGAGAATTGGTGGCAAAAGCCCGCATGCAAAACCTGGGCTTTTTCAAAATTCAAAACATCATACTTGTTGCATTATTAATTGCGTCAATGATTATACCTTGGTGGGCGAGGCAAAAATACCAGAGCGACATAATGTTTGCAGCCTTCTTCCTTGGCGGCATGGTCTTTTTAGCAGCATACGTTATGTTTATGAGTATGCGTAGGCCATTCGGAAATACGCGTGTTGAATCACCAAAAATCATTGTTGATAATTACGGCAAAAAACAAGCGCCATTCTGGGACGCAACAGGAGCACACGCTGGCGCATTACTTGGAGACGTTTTGCACGACCCATTGCAGTCAGGCGGACTTGGCACGCCAGCGCACGAACGAGTAGTTGCAGGCCTAATTCACAAAGCAAACATGGGCGTATTATTTATTGACGAGATTGCAACACTCGACCCTATGACGCAGCAGGAACTGCTTACATCGTTACAAGAAGGCAAGTACGCAATTACAGGACAAAGCGAAAGAAGTGCAGGCGCAATGGTCAGAACAGAACAAGTCCCGTGCAATTTTATTCTTGTTGCAGCAGGCAATCTTGAAACCGTGCAGCGAATGCATCCAGCATTGCGCAGCAGAATCAGAGGATACGGCTACGAAGTTTTCATGAAAGATACAGTGATAGACTCTGTTGAAAATCGCGAGAAAATAGCGCGCTTTGTCGCGCAAGAAGTCATTCGAGACAAAAAAATACCACACTTCAGCAGGGAAGCAGTACTGGCAGTCATTGACGATGCGCGTAGGCTGGCAAACAGAAAAGGGCATTTGACATTACGATTACGAGAACTCGGCGGGCACATAAGAGCGGCAGGAGACCTTGCAGTTGAGAAAAACGCAAAAATTGTTTCAAAGGAACACTTTGCAGAAGCAAAGAAAATAGCACGGCCGCTTGAACAGCAGATAGCTGACAAGTTCATTGAAAGAAAGAGAGAATATGAAATTATCATAACGGAAGGCAAACAAGTCGGCCGCGTCAATGGGCTGGCAGTGATTGGCGGCGGCGGAACATACTCGGGAATTATACTACCTATCGAAGCAGCTGTTGGGCCATGGGGCAAAGAAAAGGAAATTGTTGCGACTGGCAAGCTCGGAGAAATAGCCAAAGAAGCGGTCAAGAACGTCACGCCTATTGTCAAAAAGTATTTTGGAACGGACATCAAAGAGTATGATATTTACGTTCAATTCTTACAGACATACGAAGGCGTTGAAGGCGACAGCGCAAGCATAGCGGTTGCGATAGCGATTATCAGTGCACTGAAAGAAGTGCCGGTCAGGCAAGATACTGCAATGACTGGCAGCTTAAGCGTTCGCGGAGAAGTACTGCCGGTCGGCGGCGTATCAGCAAAAGTTGAGGCAGCAATTGAAGCGGGCATCAAGAGAATCATTGTGCCAAAGTCAAACTTACAAGATATTATCATTGACAAAGCAAAACTGGCGAAAACAGAAATTATCCCTGTTGAGCTTTTGGACGAAGTATTGGCAGAAGCACTTGACTGGAAAGGGAAAGAAGCCGTTTTAAAGCAATTAAAATCGTCTTCAAAAAGTGCAGAAAACGACAAATGAACATTAGCTGTCGTTTTCTAACTTATAAAAGCCATCAAAATATATAACAAATTGTGTCTTTGATAAGTGAAACATAAAGATTAAATACCTTCACTAGGGCACTCAAACTCATGGAAGATATCAGACAAATCAAGGAATGCCCCGATTGTGCCAGTTCGAACATTGTGCACAATATGGATCGTGAGCAGGTCGTCTGCAGGGAATGTGGCTTGATTTACGAGCCCTTAACACCTGAAGAAGAAGAACGATTTGAGAAAACACACGACCTGACTATGCCAAGGCCGCGTGGCACTGCAAAAACAGTAAAAGCCAAGCCAAAGGCAGCGAAGGCAAAAGCGAAGAAGAAAAAGTAAACAGTTGTTTTTTTCTTGCGTTTCTAAGACACCGCCCTCTCTTTCGCGATGTCACAGATGACTGGCTTGACAACTTTCTCCCAGTCAATTCTTTTCATAGTGATGCTGGTATTGTGCAAGCCAGCATTAAAGTCGAGTTCTTCTGAGAGTTCTTTGTCACAGTAAACTTGTATGTTGAAGAGGTTGCCAAATGGAGGCACGCTGCCAATTTCACAGTCAGTAACTTGCAAAACTTCTTCAGGAGTTGCCATCTTGATTTTTTTGGCGTTCAGCAATAGCTTGACTTTCTTGACATCAACAATCTTATGCGCTGGAACGATAAATTGGATGAATTTCTCATCGATTTTGAAAATCATAGCCTTTGCGCCGCGCTTCAGGCCTTCTTCGATGCCTTTGCCGCGCATTTTCGCGGCTTGCTCTGAAGTATAGACAGGTTCGTGAGTGAGAAGTTGATATGAAATTTTATTGTCGTCGAGAAGTTTTTTGATTTTCTCAAACACTGAATGACTCATCTCCAAGTAACCTCAACTTCATCAACCCTTTCGTATGGACGGATTTCAGCTTTATCAGGTTCAACTTGTTCTCCTGCATTAAACTGCTGGATGCCCTGCCAGGCAATCATTACTCCCTGGTCGCCGCTGTATTGTAGTGGAACGGCATAGAACTTTGCGCCTCGCTCCTTGCACATAATGTTGAGCATTTCTCCTAAACGTTTATTGGCGGCAACACCGCCGATTAAAAGAAGTTCTTTCTTGTCAATATGCGCCATTGCTCTCTCTGCAACTTCTGCAAGCATTGCAAAAGCAGTTTCCTGCAAACTGAAGCACAGGTCTTCTTTTGGCGTGCCTTCCTTGAAGAGTTTGAGCGCTTTTGTCAGCATTCCCGCAAATGAAACGTCCATGCCTTTCACTCCATATGGCAGTTCGACGTATTTGTTGCTTTGTTTCGCCAGCTGTTCAATTTTTGGGCCGCCTGGAAAGCCCAGCCCAATTTCTCTGGCAAATTTGTCAAGCATGTTGCCAAGTCCCACGTCTAATGTTTCGCCAAAGATTCTGTAACGCTTGCCGGCGTACGCAATTACTTGCGTGTTTGGTCCTGAGACATACAGATAAACAGGGTCTTTTGCGCCGCAGATTAAGTCGCCGATGGTTAAGTGGCAAATGCTGTGGTTGACTCCAACCAATGGAAGATTGTATTTCTTTGCAAGCTCTATTGCAAAACGCTGGCCAACATGCATTGGCGGCGGAATGCCCGGAGCAGCTGAATAGCTGATTAATGAGATATCTTTCATCTCTAATTTAGCCGCTTTAAAGGCACGATTCAGAATTTCATCTTTCAACCGCTCATGATGTTTTGCCAAATCGCTTGGAATCAGTCCGCCTTCTGTTGTTGTAAAGGTATCTTTCTCGTTTGCAAGAATTTTTCCGTCAAAAGACATAATTCCGCAGCCAAACGTGTGAGCTGTGCTTTCGATGCCTAAACAGTATTTCATAACACTCCGTCGAGAAGACTGGTTTATAAATATTGTTTAGAATAGTAGGAAGAATAATCTTTTAGGCAATAATTTGCGAGTGCAGGGGTTTATTCTTATTTTATCGTTTCTTCAAACGGCCCTACAATCACGATGACTGGGTTATTGAAGTATTTGTTTGCAACGTACTTCACGTCAGGTGCAGTGACTTTGTTAATTCGATCTGGATACTCGACATCGTAATGATATCCGTATCCTTGCATTTCATACAATCCCAAATAGTTTGCCTGGTCTGCTGTTCTCTGGTGGTCTAAAAAGAAGAATCCTCTGATTTTTTGCTTGACTTGCCGTAATTCATCTTCAGGCACATTTTCTTTTTTTATGCGCTCAACTTGTTCTGCAATGCCCGCTATGGACTCGTTTGCAACTTGTGGTCGTGAAATAATTAAGATTTTCAGGAAGCCCGTGCTTCTAATGCTGGGCGCGATGGAAAACACGCTGTACGCAAGCGCTTTTTTGTCGCGTAATTCATAAAATAGTCTGCTGCCTGAGCCGCTTCCGAGTATGGAATTTGCCATTCTTATCTTGATGAAGTCTGGGTCTATTGCAGGCACAATCTGGTAGCCGTTTTGGATGTAGAAACTTTCGAGCGGCATGTTTTTCTTGTTCTCGGTGGGCATTGTGCGCGGTGGCATCAAGGGTGCTTCTCCGTTTGGTGTTTGTTGGGCTTTCATTCCGCTGAAGAGTTTGTCGAGTGCCTTGATGATTGGTTTTTCTTTGATTCTGCCTACTATTGAAATGTATATTTTGTTGGGCACGTACCAGGTTTTGTAATGGCTGATGACGTCATCTCGTGTTAACTTTTCTACAGTCTCGACGTATCCGTCAATTGGATTCTGGTATGGGTGTCCTGCGTAGATTGTTTTCATGAAGACTTCTTCTGCAACGACGTTTGGCTGGTCTTCTTTTGCTTTCAGTTCGCTGATGATTTGTACCTGTTCTTTTTCAAATTCTTCCTGCGGGAAAGTTGAATGTAGCAAAATATCTTGGAGGATGTCAAGCGCTATGCTTACTGAATCGCTTGGCACTTCAATTATGATTTCGTTATATTCCGCGTATGTGCGTGCTTGTATGCTTCCGCCAACTGCTTCAATTTCTCTGGTGAGTTGTTCTCTGGTTCTTTTTTCAGTGCCTGAAAGCAGCATTCTGTTGGTAAAGTATCCGAGTCCGGGCTTGTCGCCGTTTGCCGCCAGTGTTTTTTTGACCATTAAGTCAATGGCGACCATGCCAGTGTCAGGATTTTCTTTGAGTAAAATAGTCATTCCGTTAACCAAAACATATTTACTGCCTGCATCAGAGTGTTCTTCATAGCTAACGCTCGTGCAGGCTGTCAGTAAAATCAAAAGTAGCATTATTTTTTTCATAGTTTTGGTTTTAGTTCGTACATTGTATATGCAGTGAAGTGTTTCTGTGCCACACTTTTGATGTCTTCTTTTGTGACTTCATTGATGTGGTTGAGATAATTCGGATAATCTTCCAGCTGGCCGTCTATCCATGCTTGTCCAATGTCAAAGCCTACTTGGAATATTTCTTCGTGTGATTTTATTCTGTCTGCTGCGATGATTCGTTTTGCGCGCGCCAGTTCTTCGTCAGTGACGAGTTCTATTTTGAATTTGTTTAGCTGTAGCAATAAATCTGCTTTTGCTTGGCCTGTTTTTTCTGGGTCCAGGACAACAATGGTTTCAAAAACTCCTAGGTCATTTAATGGTATAAAGACGCTCGCTCCCTTTGTGATTAGGTTTTTTTCTTGTTTGAGAATTCGTTGCAATCGTGAGCTTTCTCCGCCGGAGAATATGGTGTTCAGGACAGTCATTGCGTATCTATCTTTATCGGATGTTTTTGGTCCGGTAAATCCGGCTGCTACATACGTATAGCCTATGTCCTTGTAGCTGCTGTTGTATTTGGGCGCAAGAATGGGTTCTTCACTCCGCAGGTTGAGCTCTGGCAGCGGTCTGGGAGTAAGGTCTTTGAATGCGTCTTTGATTTTTTTGAGTGTTGCGGGTGTGTCTATGTCTCCTGCAATTACGATGTTGATGTTGTTTGGCACGTACCAGGTATTGTAAAACTGAATGATATCTTCGCGTGTTGTTCCAAGAATGGTTGGCTTGTATCCGATGACTGGGTTTCTATACGGGTGTTTGTCTATTAGTAGAAGTCCAAACTGGTCGTCAAGATATTTTTCTGGCTCGTTGAAGCTGAAGCGCTGTTCTTCAACCACGACTTCTTTTTCTTTCTGAATTTCCGTCTCGTTAAACGCCGGATGCAGCAGTAAATCGACCATGTTTGGGAAGATGTCGTCAAATTTGTCTGACGGCACTGTTACGAAGAACATTGTCCAGTCGTGGGAGGTCATGGCGTTCAATTCTCCTCCAAGCGATTCAACTCTTTTGTGGAACGAGCCGACTTCTTGTGTTGCTGTTCCTTTAAACCAGATATGTTCAAAGATGTGCGCAATTCCTCTTTTGTCTTCCGGCTCGTTTTTCATGCCGGTGTGCACCCAGAATTGAATTGTAACAAGCGGCAGGACGTGCTGTTCTTTGAAAGTCACGGTCATTCCGTTGTCAAGTTTGGAAATGTCAAGTTTTTCTTTCAAAGAAGTCAGCGGTATGTCAACGGTTGTAGTTCTGATGTAATAGTGCGCCGCAGCCACAAGCACAAGTATGACAAGCACGCCAAGTAATAGTTTTTTTCCGTTCCTCTTTTTTTTCATCTACTCGCATATAGCGTTTGAAGGATATATAAACGTATCTGAGTAGAAAATATGGACCTGGGCAGATTCGAACTGCCGACCTTCTCCGTGTAAGGGAGACGTTATCCGTGGGCATACTGCAACGCAGATACGCTAGCCACTAAACTACAGGTCCGTGGTAAGGAACAGACAACTTTTCCGTTTGTTCTTTTAAAAGTCTTTCTGTTTCTGCGGCAGAAGGAGTGGTTCCAGTTCGGAGAAAATTCGCATATCTTACTATATTTCTTGGATTGCTGCTGCCTACGATTGAGAAATATGATGCCAACTTATCACGGCCATAAAATTGCATTCTGTTCGTAGAAAGCCCATGACGTATGCCTAGTTTGTCACATGCTTTGTGAACAGATTCAATTAGGGAAGGAATGACTGAAGTGAAATCAAGCATTATTTTCGTATGTGGATGGTGATATACGCCCCCATCTGTATCGATCATGCCTCGTAAACATGCTGTCAACAGATTATCATCAGTGAAAAACTGGTCAGGAATTTTCATTTGGACGTTCTTTTTTCTGCCTTTTGGGAAGCCTAATTCTGTCAAAAAACGAGTTATTTCAACGCTGTTAATTACTAATCGTACAACTTGCTCATTTTTGGCATAATATATTTTGGGGTGAATATTAAATAATGAAACGCAGAGATTTTTGAGATAGTTTGTCACGTACCACTCATCTAAAACTCCATTGCACGTAATACAAAATCCAACAAGGTCTCCATAAACACATCCATCTCCGATCATTGCGCCATAGAATTCTGCAAATTCCTCTGAAGTCGTGCTTGGAAGTTTTATTTGGCGTTTCGGTTTATGAATACGATATTCAGGTTGCATACGAATAAGTGTTTTTTTAAGAGGTTAAATGCGCTGTTGCAGACTGTCCAGTGTCAAATATATCGTCATAGAAAGTTTACGGAAATGTCCAGTGTCTATTCGCATAACATTTATATAGTGTCCTTCTAAGAATTTATCGTATGGAAACAGGGTCTCAGTCGCAGGACAAGATATATTCCCTCTTGGTAGAACAGAATGAGATTAGCTGGAAAGCTATCATTATGGACCTTATCAGCACGGAACAAATGGACCCCTGGGACATTAACATTTCTCTGCTTACTGGAAAATACATAGACCGCCTTAATCAGCTGAAAGAGCAGGATCTCAAGGTTGGCGGCAAGGTTTTGCTGGCAGCTTCAATTTTACTGCGAATAAAAAGCACTAAGTTGGTCAGTGATGACCTTGATGATTTCGACCGCTTGATTGCGGGCGCGGATATGTCGCAAGAACAATTTTACGATGAGCTTGAGCAGGAGCTTGCAAGGGGAGACGAGCTTGGCTTGAAAGAGGAATATGAACTTCTTCCCAGATTGCCGCAAGCTAGGCGCAGAAAAGTCAGCGTGTTCGACCTTGTCAAGGCCTTGGAAAAAGCTCTGGAAGTCAAGGAAAGGCGCGTATTGCACAGTATGCCGCCGCCAATGCCCCTGCCTCAGAGAAAGTTTGACGTTACTGCAGCGCTTACCCATTTGTATCAACGCATCCAGTCATTGTTTAGTGTGAGAAAGCACCTGACGTTCCAGCAATTGCTGCCTGGCGAATCAAAACAGGATAAAGTGTACACGTTCATTCCATTGCTGCACTTGGCTAATCATCAGAAGGTTGAGCTTGAGCAGTCAGAAGCATTTGGTGATATTCACATAAAAGTTGTGGAGGGTAAAAATGTTAACGAATGACGAGAAGAGTTACCTGAAGGAACTGGTCAAGCGTGAGCTTGAGCATTTCAAGCGTGATGGAAAAGCCGCTTCACAGGACGTCGCGGTTGGCTTTTTGAAAGCAGAGCACGAGTACGGTCACTTTTTGGAAAATATTTTGGAGAAGTTGCAATGAACGAGCCATCTAAAGAAGTCAAGCATAAATATATGGAATTGCAGATGATGCAGCATCAAGCACAGCAAGTTCAGCAGCAAGTGCAGGCGCTTGAACAGCAGGCAGACGAAATGGATATTGTCCAGCAGGCGCTTGATGAGTTTGCCGTTGCAAAGGCAGGAAGCCCTGCAATTGTTACACTGACACCTGGTCTTTTCGTGAAAGCAAAGCTGGAGGAGACAGATAGTGTTCTGTTGAATGTGGGCGGAGGCGCTGTCGTGCAGAAATCAATACCTGACGCAAAGAAGGTCATTGCAGAGCAATCAACTGAATTGCGCAAGCTGCATGAAGAATTATCTGTGCAGCTGCAAAAGCTGGCGGCGAATGCTGAAAAAGTCCAGGAAGAGTTGAGGAAGTTAATACAATAAGATGTTCAATTTTCTTAAAGACAAACTGAAGGGAGTATTGTCCAAGTTCACCAAGAAGGTGGAGGAGGAAGCCCCTGAGGAAAAAATCGAAGTTCAAAAAGAGGTAGTTGTCGAGCCTCCGAAGCCAAAAGTTGAGAAAAAAACTGAATCGAAGAAAGAAGTCAAGAAAGAAGTACCCAGGGCCGAAAAGAAAGTCGAGAAAAAGGAAGTAAAGAAGCCCGAGATTAAGAAAGAAGAACCAAAAATTGAGATAAAAGAAGAAATTAAAGTCGAAGCCGCTCCTGAAATCAAGGTCGAAGAAAAAGTTGAAGTTAAAGAAGAAAAGAAGGGTTTCTTTGCAAAAATTAAAGAATCATTTATCGCTCCGAAAGTAGAATCTGCTCCTGTTAAAGTCGAAGAAAAAGTCGAAATTAAGGAAGAAATCAAGATTGAGAAAAAGCCCGAAGTAAAAGTGGAGAAAGAAGAAGTTCTCGCTGAAAAGAAGGGCTTCTTCCAGCGTATTACTGAAACTATTACTACAAAGAGAATCAGTCCTGAAAAATTTGACGAGCTGTTCTGGGACCTTGAACTCGCGCTCTTAGAAAACAACGTTGCTGTTGAAGTAATTGAGAAAATAAAAACAGATTTAAAATCTCAGCTTGTTGACAAGCCAATTCCAAGAGGAAAAGTCGAGGAAGCTATTGCAACCTCTTTGCATTCCAGTATTGAAGACTTGTTTAAAGTTCCGCAGATTGACTTGCTCGAGAGAGCAAAGCAAAAGAAGCCTTTTGTCATTTGTTTTGTTGGCGTTAACGGCAGTGGGAAAACAACCAGCATTGCAAAAGTTGCCAAATATCTGCAGAATCACGGTCTTTCTGTCGTGCTTGCAGCAGCAGACACGTTTAGGGCAGCTGCAATCGACCAGTTGCAGCTCCATGCAGACAAACTAGGCGTCAAGCTCATCCGTCACGACTATGGCTCTGATCCAGCTGCTGTTGCGTTTGATGCGATCAAGCACGCAGAGGCAAAAAAGATTGATATTGTTCTTATCGATACTGCTGGCCGTTTGCACAGCAACATCAACTTGATGGATGAGATGAAAAAGATAATGCGTGTTGCAAAGCCAGACTTGAAAATCTTTGTCGGAGAGAGCATTACCGGCAATGATTGTGTTGAGCAAGCCAAGCACTTCAACGATGCAGTCGGTATTGACGGCATTATTTTGGCAAAAGCAGATGTTGATGAGAAAGGCGGCGCTGCAATTTCAGTCAGCTATGTTACTCAAAAACCAATCTTATTCCTCGGAATCGGCCAGGAATACGAAGACTTGCAGCAGTTTGATAAGGAACGATTGTTAGCGAGTATTGGATTGTAGATAACTTTAAATAAGCCATTTCTCTTATTTCTCTCAAAAGGGTGGTTTAATGTTTCAATTATTATATGATCCTGTTAGTGAAATCAAGAAGGCAAAGAAACAGAATTATTTCCACATATTTCTATATTTGATTGCTGCTGCCTTATTCGAAACTGCGGGCTTGTTGTTCTTCGGATGGCGTTTTTTCAGCAATTTGTTGAGTACGAACACAATAGCATATGGAATTGTCGCAACATTCTTCTTCATTGTTTTAACACATCTTGTTGTCGCTTTTTTCTTTAGCGTAGCAATGCACGTGCTTGACGGCAAGGGCGGCTATTATGAAGGTCTCGCAACATTAGTTTTGGCTATGGTTGCTCCTGCAATTACAACTTTTTTTGCAGGCGCCGCAATATTTTTGCCGTATGGCACTGGTATCGCCGCAGTATTGCTTGCCTATGGCTGCATTCTGGGAACAGCCACATTATTCCGTTCAGGCAAAGAATTATTCGAGCTGGATTATGCTGGTGTTTTAATCGGCTTCCTCATAACTGCGTTGACTTTGGGCCTTGCTTATTCCTTTTTTACTTTTCTTCAATAAAAGCTACTTCGCCGCCAAAGAATGTTCCTTTTTTCAGCGGAACTGGGCGCCAAGTATCTTCTACAAGCGTAGCACCAAGCCAGTCCGCTAATTCACCCGGGT
>CAZNFZ010000125.1:0-1972 GCA_964572665.1 uncultured Methanosarcinales archaeon | reverse complement strand
CAGCATCATCAGTTGAGCACGAGGAAAAGTGTGCTGACGCCTTTGCAGTAAGAATGCAAAAGACAACACAGTTTGTTAGTTCTGCAAAAAAGAAAGTTGGCGAGTTCTGAAAATGTCAACCTTTCTAATAATGTTCATTTTATTGTTTGTCGTACTGTTAGCTGCAACGTCATACGTTTGGAAGCGCCGAAAATATGTTGATGAAATGCATGGCATGATGGTGGGAATGACATTCGGCATGATGGCAGGGCTTATGACTGCCACAATTTACCTTATTCCAACTGGTAATTTCTTGTATGGCGTTATCATCGGCAGCATAGTAGGACTGGCATTTGGAATGCCGTTGGGAAAATTGGGCGGCCATTTGGGTGTTATGGAAGGTGTCATGGCTGGTCCTATGGGCGGCATGATGGGCGCAATGCTTGGCCAGATGATTCGACCATTCAGTATTGAGATTTTTATGCCTTTTTTCGCGTTTATTTTCCTATTGACAATGCTCGGCTTTTCTTATGCCGTGCATTGCGGTGTGAGCTGTTGTGGCAGCAGTGGAAAGAAAGAATTTTCAAAATTATCAAATGGTTTCATAACTTGGTGGACAATGGCATGCCTTGTTGTCTTGGGCGCAAGTGTTATGCTGCCTTTCACTCTTGTTGATGCCGCGCCTTCAGTATCGACTACGCAAACTGCAACGGGCGATGTCAAACTGCCTGCATATTTGCAGCAGATAAACAAGGAAATTGAAGCAACTGCTATCCTAAAAGAAGGCTATCAGGAAATAGACTTGAAAATTGAGAATTCGTTGTACTCGCCAAATGTTCTGCTGGTAAAGAAGGGTATTCCATTGAAAATTAACGTCCAGTCAACAGAAACTGCGGGCTGCGGTGCTGAAATGGTATTCCCTGACTTCAAGCTTAGAAAAATTATTCCAGCTGGCAGCGATGGCATCATTGAATTAATGCCAGACAAGGTAGGAACTTTCAAGTTCCATTGTTCTATGGACATGGCAAAGGGCAAGTTGATAGTACAATAAAGGTTTATATACAGACTATTTTCTTCTAATCTATATGGACGAAGACCTGAAAAAAAGCATTCGCATATTTGCATTAGATAATGCTAGAAAATACAATGGAGTTCCCAACATGGGTTCTGTGATAGGCAGGATTCTTGGCGAGCATCCTGAATTGAAGGCAGAATTAAAATTACTTACTCCTGAAATAAAAAAAATCTGCGATGAAGTCAAATTAACAAAAATCGAAGACCAGGTTGCAGAACTCCAAAAAATTGCTCCTGAGCTTTTGATAGAAAAACATGTTACTGAGGAAAAAAAGCTGAAGCCCTTGGCAGGTATGGAAAAAGGCAAAGTTGTCATGCGCCTCGCTCCCAGTCCTTCTGGCCCGATGCACATCGGCCACGCGATTGTGTTCTCATTGAGCCATTTGTACTGCAAGGAGTATGATGGCAAGTTAATTTTGCGAATCGAGGATACAAATCCTGAAGAAATTTACGTTCCTGCGTACAAAATGGACGAGGAAGATTTGAACTGGCTGACTGATAACAGGATTGCCCAGATACTTTTCCAAAGCGATCGCTTGGAGAATTATTATGATTATGCTGAAAAGCTCATCAACAAAGGAAAAGCATACGTTTGCACTTGTTCGTCTGACATGTTCAGGAATTTATCATTGAAAAAACAGGCGTGCCCGTGCCGTGAGCTGCCGGTCAAAGAGCATTTGGCGCGATGGGACAAAATGTTTGTTGAGTACGAGCCTGGCGCTGCTGTTGTCAGGATTAAAACTGACATGGCCGACCCGAATCCTGCCATGCGCGACTGGCCTGCTTTGAGAATTAACCATAATGTGCATCCTAGAACTAAAGACAAGTACACAGTCTGGCCTCTGATGAACTTTGCTGTTGCTGTTGACGATCACGATTTGGGCGTAACGCATTCTATCAGGGGGAAGGATCATTTTGA
>CAZNFZ010000124.1:0-2302 GCA_964572665.1 uncultured Methanosarcinales archaeon | reverse complement strand
CAGCATCATCAGTTGAGCACGAGGAAAAGTGTGCTGACGCCTTTGCAGTAAGAATGCAAAAGACAACACAGTTTGTTAGTTCTGCAAAAAAGAAAGTTGGCGAGTTCTGAAAATGTCAACCTTTCTAATAATGTTCATTTTGTTGTTTGTCGTACTGTTAGCTGCAACTTCATACGTTTGGAAGCGCCGAAAGTATGTTGATGAAATGCACGGCATGATGGTGGGAATGACATTCGGCATGATGGCAGGGCTTATGACTGCTACAATCTATCTTATTCCAACTGGCAATTTCTTGTATGGAGTAATTATTGGCAGCATTGTTGGATTGGCGTTTGGCATGCCGTTGGGAAAATTAGGCGGCCACTTGGGCGTTATGGAAGGTGTCATGGCCGGTCCTATGGGCGGTATGATGGGTGCTATGCTTGGCCAAATGATTAGGCCGTTCAGTATTGAGATTTTTATGCCGTTTTTCGCGTTTATTTTCCTTTTGACCATGCTTGGCTTTTCTTATGCCGTGCATTGCGGAGTAAGCTGTTGTGGCGGCAGTGGAAAGAAGGAACTATCAAAATTATCAAATGGTTTCATAACGTGGTGGACAATGGCATGCATTATCGTATTGGGCGCAAGTGTTATGCTGCCATTCTCACTTGTTGATGCTGCACCTTCAGTATCGACTACGCAAACTGCAACGGGCGATGTCAAACTGCCTGCATATTTGCAACAGATAAACAAGGAAATTGAAGCAACTGCTATCCTAAAAGAAGGCTATCAGGAAATAGACTTGAAAATTGAGAATTCATTGTACTCGCCAAATGTTCTGCTGGTAAAGAAAGGTATTCCACTAAAAATTAATGTCCATTCAACAGATACTGCTGGCTGCGGAGCCGAAATGGTATTCCCAGACTTTAAGCTCAGAAGAATTATTCCAGCTGGCAGCGATGGCGTAATTGAATTAATGCCAGACAAAGTAGGAACTTTCAAGTTCCATTGTTCTATGGACATGGCAAAGGGCAAGTTGATAGTACAATAAAGGTTTATATACAGACTATTTTCTTCTAATCTATATGGACGAAGACCTGAAAAAAAGCATTCGCATATTTGCATTGGATAATGCTAGAAAATACAATGGCGTTCCCAACATGGGTTCTGTGATAGGCAGAATTCTTGGCGAGCATCCTGAATTGAAGGCAGAATTGAAATTACTTACTCCTGAAATAAAAAAAATCTGCGATGAAGTCAAATTAACGAAAATCGAAGACCAGGTTGCAGAACTCCAAAAAATCGCTCCTGAGCTTTTAATAGAAAAACATGTTACCGAGGAAAAAAAGCTGAAGCCCTTGGCAGGTATGGAAAAAGGCAAGGTTGTAATGCGTCTTGCTCCCAGTCCTTCTGGCCCTATGCACATTGGCCACGCGATTGTGTTCTCATTGAGCCATTTGTACTGCAAGGAATATGATGGCAGGTTAATTTTGCGAATTGAAGATACAAATCCGGAAGAAATTTACGTTCCTGCGTACAAAATGGACGAGGAAGATTTGAACTGGCTGACTGATAACAGAATTGCCCAGATACTTTTCCAAAGCGACCGTTTAGAGAATTATTACGATTATGCTGAAAAGCTCATCAACAAAGGAAAAGCATACGTTTGCACTTGTTCGTCTGACATGTTCAGGAATTTATCATTGAAAAAGCAGGCGTGCCCGTGTCGTGAGCTGCCGGTCAAAGAGCATTTGGCGCGATGGGACAAAATGTTTGTTGAGTACGAGCCGGGCGCTGCTGTTGTCAGGATTAAAACTGACATGGCTGACCCGAATCCTGCCATGCGTGACTGGCCTGCTTTGAGAATTAATCACAATGTGCATCCTAGAACTAAAGACAAGTACAAAGTCTGGCCGCTGATGAACTTTGCTGTTGCTGTTGACGATCACGATTTGGGCGTAACGCATTCTATCAGGGGGAAGGATCATTTTGACAATGCAAAGCGCCAAAAGCACATTTATGATTTCTTTGAGTGGAAAGAGCCTTTCCATTCATACATTGGCAGGATTAATTTTGAAGGTATTGAAGTTAGTAAAAGAAAAACCAAGGCTGCAATTGAGCGCGGTGAGTATGATGATTGGGATGACATTCGCCTGCCGTTCCTGGCGGCAATGAGAAGACGAGGCTTCCAGTCTGGCGCGTTCCAGGCATTTGCGATGGATATGGGTGTTGGCTTGAATGACAAGGTTGTTCCTAAAGATGACTTTTTCAAGAGTTTGGAAGCTCATAATCGTGCAATTATTGACCCGATTTCGAACAGGTA
>CAZNFZ010000123.1:0-4299 GCA_964572665.1 uncultured Methanosarcinales archaeon | reverse complement strand
GCTGCCAAGATATTAACAGATTATTTTGCAGAACGAGGAATGCACGAATATAACCAAAAATGGGCAGAGCGGTATGTTATTGAAGGCCATAAGAAAGAAGTAAAGAGTGATGAATTCTTTGTCCGCAAAGAAGGAAACATAGTCATCGGGACGGTTTCTTTGATTGCGGATGTAAGCGGCGTTGCCGAAATCAGGGATTTGGTCGTTAGGAAAGACTATCGTGGAAAAGGATACGGAAAAAAGATGCTGGCTGACTTGATAAGTCTTGCAAAAAAGCGCAAAGTTCGAAAATTGTTCGTGTTGACGAAAATTGAAAGCCTGTTTAAATCAGCAGGTTTTGAAAAAGAAGGTGTATTGAAAAGCCATTTTGCAGACGGCGAAGATTTGTCAGTAATGAGCAAATTTCTTTAATTTTTAGGTGTCTTTGCGTATTTCCAGATGAACTTGAAGTAGTTCCTGAAAGTTTCGCTGACGCGCGCGTTTTCAATTAGCACTGCTTCGGGTTTTTCGTCCCAGATGAAAATAGCCACTTTGCCGTCATACACGTTGATTGTTGCTGGTGAAACTACATCTGAAGGTACTTCACGGTATTCAGTTGTTTTGCCGCGTGACGTGTTTTTCCTGCCTTCTCTGATAAGCACTTTTGACTTGATGCCGCGTTCCTGTTTAAGTTTGCTGAACATTGGTGCGTAATAAGGCATTCTTTGGCTGAACTGCCCTTCAGAACCCAAAACATAATGCTCCTTATCCCCAGAATCAAGCATATCTTGAAAAATAGTCTTGAGTCCTTTGTAGCCTTGGAAAAGCGAGACGTTCTTTTTCTCTTTCTTGAACGCGTATAATTCTTTGAGTTTTGGAATTATGGTGCTTGCAAGCTCCTCTTTTTCTTTGTAATAATCAATTATCTTTTTGGGGTCAGCTGGAACAAAAGTTGTGCGCTTGTTTTCGTGCACAGTTGACACAATGCCGCGCTCAATAAGCATTTTGAGCGCGTTGTACGTGCTACTTCTGTCAAGGCGCGCTTCTTTCGCAACGCTACCTGCCAACGATGGACCGAGTTGTAAAAGTGCCAAATATACGCGCGCCTCATTGACTGAAAAGTTCAGTTTCTCAAGGTCTTGGTTAAGGTTCGGCATCATATTCCATATATGAAAACCTCTTAATAAAGCTTTCTGTTGTAGAAATTTCTTCAACAAACATAGTTATAGCTTGCGTTAGACAAAAAACGCATGGTGAGACAAATGGAATGGAAAAATTGGTACGGCTGGCAGATGGTGCAGGCACTCGAAGAAGTCGCCACGCACGAAAAAGTCAGCTTCAGGGACCTCTACAACAAAGAGGTCACCCTCCGGGTGCTTCAAACAGACCCTGGCAGAATGGCAACGAAATACGACAGAAACAACTAAGGTGAGAACATGACAGAGACTACAAAAACAGCAACAATTGAAAAATTAATGGAAGGTCTGGCGAACTGGTATCAGTCCGACAGGAAAGACGACGAATGGGCAAGCAGCTGCTACGAAAAAGAACTGGACAGCTACATCGGCAAGGGTTGTGAGTGATAAAAATGAAAACTGAAAGACCCGTAAAAGTGGCAATTTTGACGCCGTATTTAACTGACCGTGCGCCTAAGTATGGCGATTTAGCTTGGGAAGCTTCGGAGCTTGCAAATTCATTCAAAACAAAAAAAAGGCAAGTGTGTCTTGAGTTTGAGTACTCGAATGGCGAAAAAAGGAAAGTTAATGCTGAATCTGCTGATTTTGTAATAGCCGGATGCACTCAGGGTGGAGAAAATGAGGTAATCAGGCTTAGCAAGTCTGGAGCGATTATCATGCGCTACAGTCAGTTTTATGGAAAACCAAGCGGACACACTGAAAGAAAGCCAGAGGAGAGCGGATATTCGCTGGACATTCCAAAGAACAAGAATTACGTTGAGGCCATTCTGCAAAATGATTGGTTTCTTGACGGGTTAGTCGAACGCGAAGGGAGAAAAATCAGAAACGCAATTTCCGGGTTAAACTTAGGAAGTTGGGCGCCAATTATAGTAACTCCATACCTAGCTGAAGCGCTGAAAGTGAAGCGAGGCAAATAAAAATGGAAAAAAACATTGAAAAAGCGCTTCAGGAGGCAGACAATATTAAAGGGTTCAAAGGGCACTTGGAACAAAGGCTCTCAGTGTTTTCAAAAGCTACAATGTTAGGTCAAGAGTTACGTGGAATTGCAGTTGGGTTTAATCCATCTGAGAACTTAGGCGCATACTCAATACAGTTCAATGCGTTTAACTTTGACGATATCTGGGGTCACATAGCCCTTATCGGAGCATATGAGCCTGGCAGATATGCAGAAAAACTTGCAATGAGTCAACGTGATGAGTTCAGGCTCAAACATGCTGCTGTCTACAAAGACAAAAAAGGCACAGCATATGTAAAAGGCACAATTAAAACAGCCGACTTCACCTGCATAGACAAGTACGAACCAAATACCTACAGAATCCAGGAAGTATACCGCGAAATTGATATTCCTTTCAGTGCAGAGGAATTCAAAAAGACGAAGTGAAAATAATCAAGGCAACAATAATTTAATCACATCAACCATCCTGCACGCATAGCCCCATTCGTTGTCATACCAGCCGGATATGCTAATCATCGTTCCATCAATAACGGCCGTGCTGGGCGCGTCAAGGATGCAGCTGTTTGGGTTGTGGATGATATCTCTGCTGACTAATGGCTCTTCTGAATATTCAAGAATGCCCTTCATGTGATACTGTGCTACTTGTTTGAACAGCCAGTTTATTTTTTCAATGTCTGTTTTCTTTTCAACTTCACAGGTAAATGCCACAATGCTGCCGTCTGGTGTTGGTACTCTCCATGCAAAGCCGTCTAATTTTCCTTTAAGTGACGGAATAACTTCGCCAACTGTTTTTGCTGCGCCAGTTGTAGTTGGAATTATTGACACCGCAGCGCTTCTTGCTCTTCGCAAATCTTTATGCGGCGCGTCAACTAGTCTTTGATCCGCAGTATAGGAGTGTGCCGTGACCATAAAGCCTCTCTTGACTACAAAATTATCGTGCAGCACTTTGACCATTGGTGCTAAACAATTTGTCGTACAGCTCGCGTTTGAAATTATCACGTGTTTCTTCTTGTCGTAAGAATTTTCATTTACTCCTTTCACAATTGTGATGTCTGGGTCTTTTGCGGGTGCAGAAATTAATACTTTCTTCGCTCCTGCCTTGATGTGCTGCATTGCTCCTGCTTTGTCGGTAAAGAGTCCTGTGCTCTCAACCACAATGTCTATCTTCAAATCTTTCCACGGCAGTTTTGTCGGGTCTTTTTCTGCAAATACTTTGATTGTCTTTCCATTCACAATCAAGTTCTTGTCATCATATTCAACTGGATACGGTGATTTGCCGTGTACAGAATCATAGCGTAATAAATGAGCAAGTGTGCGCGTATCTGTCAAGTCATTGACTGCAACCCATTGAATATTTTTGTCTTCAATGCCTGCCTGTAGTACCTGTCTTCCAATACGTCCAAAACCATTAATCGCGACTCTTATCATTATTCACCTCTTTTTTGCCTACAAAAAAGAGACCAGCTGAAAGCTTTGCTTTCAGCGCTGCCTCTTTATGATTGAGTAAGCGTTATAATGCGCTCGTGCGCTTTGACAATGTCTTTTTGTGAAACATAAATCAAGAATTGTGGAGCGCACATGCATAATTCGTGTATGTTGATGTTTGCCAGCGACATTTCCAGCGCAATTCGTGCTAAAACTCCTTTTGTCTTGATTGCCTTTTCGGCAGCAGTTATGCTGATTTCGCTCAAGTTGTGCTCGACTTGGCTTCCTTTGAACATTTTTGAAATCGTGTCAGCGTTTCTGTCTTCAACAAGTATCTTTACTTCGTCAGTTCCGGTTGTAACTCTGAACAGGGGCAGGTTGATGGTGCACAGTTTCTGGAACACTTGATTTGGAGCAAGATCAATTGTGACACAAGCAATATTATTTTTTGTGCTCACAACAGAATCTTGGAAAATGTGCTGTAATATTTTTTCTTCTTCCTGGTACGCGTCAAGCGGGAATCGTCTGATGGACGAAATAACTGCGTCAAGGCTTACTTTCAGTTCATATTTCTGAATCAAATATTTTGCAAGGGCTCTTGTATTTGCCAGTTTTCGCTGTAAGTCTCTCATTATCGCTGGGTCTGTCTGCAAGGCTTTCCATACTTGTTGATTTATGCTTTCCATGGAAGAGAAGTAAGGATTTCACATATAAAAATGTACCGAACTTGACACATTTGTGCCA
>CAZNFZ010000122.1:0-1643 GCA_964572665.1 uncultured Methanosarcinales archaeon | reverse complement strand
AGCAGAATTCAGTTTTTTCTTCAACATCGGGCCAACATTTGGAACAATAGAAATGTCATCCGATTCAATTGCGCGCTTATTGCAATATCTACCCCACGGCCACTTGCACGATTTAGCAGTTGGAGAAATCTGCTTTCCACTCAGAACTTCCCTGATTCCTGAAAAAATAAGCTGCAATTCATCCTTGTATTTGTCGTATTCGTACTCAAACTCTTCCTGCTCCCTGTTAATAAGATAGAACTTAGTTGGCGTGTAACCCTGCACTTTTCCAATCAAGTAAGTATAGAACGCACACTGCATAATGTATTCGTGCTTGATATGCTTCGCACTCTTAATTTCCTTAACCACGTAATAATGATCGCCAAAAATACTGGAATGATCATCTCTCCTCTCAATAACGTCAGTAATTCCATACATATTTTCCGGCAAAAAGAACAACGGCGCTCCAGTCAAAACTTTCGCGCCCTTTTTACATTCGTCCAACACTTGCTTGAATCCTGTTTCAAAAGATAATAGCGGAATTTCAACAGCGCCCTTGTACAAATCAGCGCGCACGTTCTTTTCATGCTGTATGCCGCGCTCGAACAACAAATGCATAAATTTGTTTTCAGGCTCTCTTTCCTCAGGAGGAGCAAAAGCATCGCACCATATGATAAAAGGGCTGATGCAAAACTTTAGGACAGTGCTGCCAGTAATAGTTGCCTTGGAACGCTTTCCAGAAAGACAACTCTCAAGGAGATCCATATTATTTACGCTATACGCTATCTTTATAAAATCTTGCGGCATTCTAATGTTAAAAAGAGGAACATGAAACACCAGCCAGTAGTATTCTTGAGCATCGGCATGTTACTATTCTTCTTCCTTATCAACATTGGTGAAAAGCCTTCCATAACTGGTGCATCACTCATAGAAGAAACAGAAAAAACCTACGCAGTCCGACTCCACCACATAGCGAATGACTTTTTTGAAATAGACGGGCTGCAATTTCCAGAAGGAGGATGCGGAGAAATCGCACAGCAACTCTATAGCCATATTGTATCCTCAAGCGTGGACGAAACATCCGGCTTTTATACAAGCGGAGAAAGCAGACTGGCAACAATCGGTTTTGACATGGACCAGAAAGACACATTCGGCACTCTAGACATGATTAAAGGACCAGTGCTGATGAACGGCCATCAAGAAGACAGCTTCATCAGCATCAGCGCAGAAGCAATAGTCAGAATACCAAAAGAAATCAAAACAACATATTATTTCATGGACTTGTACGGAACATCAGATGGCGTATTTGTTGTCAACAGAGGAAGTTTTTCAACTCCAACAGCTGACTGCAGCTTTGTTGTCAAAGACGGAATGGCTGATTGTAAATGTAATGTCCATCGTGTCAGCGGAATCAGAACTGGAGGCATCACGGCCCTCAGGCCAATAGTGGAAGAATAAATTTAAATAGTAATTACAAAATACATAGTTAATTCGAGTGAGTGAACAAGTATATGAAAAAAGGTGAGTGAAGTGTTTGGATCTGATACTGAAGTTCTTCCGATTGTTAGACTTGATAAAGTTGAAAGTGTAAAACCCAAAGCAGTGGACAGAGGTCTCGGAGAACTAGCAAACATCCACGTTGCGCGAATGCCCCACGACTTGAG
>CAZNFZ010000121.1:0-5939 GCA_964572665.1 uncultured Methanosarcinales archaeon | reverse complement strand
CTTTTGGTTGATGCAGACCTAAAAACTCCAAAGCTTGGTTATCATGTCGGCATGCCTATTGCAAGCAAAACAATTCAGGATGTTCTTCTCGGCCACCGTTCTTTGAAAGACGCAATTTATCAGCGTTCTTCCGGTTTGAAGCTGTTACTTAGTAGTTTGATAGAATTGAATTGTCCGCACCCGTCTAAATTATTGCCAGAGCTTAAAAAAATCGCTCAAGTTGTTATCATTGATGTTCCAAATTACGACAAGCAGTGGTTTGAAACCAAAGAACCAACCATTTTTGTCACCCAGCCAGATTTCCCAAGTATTCTTGAGGTTCAAAAGTTGTCCAAGCTTGCAAACGTGCACGGTATAATCATTAACAGAACTCACGATGACAGCGTCGACTTATCTTCTGGCAACATTCAGCAGTTACTGACAAAACAAGTTATCGGCAGTATTCCGGAAGAGCCAATTATGCGCGAAGCATTGCGCCATGGCTACTCTTTGATAGAATTTCATCCTGAACTGCAGGCAAGCATTGTGCTTAAGCAGCTTGCCGCAAGGCTTATGAACTTGGAATACTCTGCTGGAACTAGAGCTCCGTCATTATTGGCGAAGCTCGGATTAACATGACACACGTGCACAAGGAGTGGTCTCCGGACTTCGCTGCAAGAACTGAACAAATTCTTAATTCAGCGCAGAAGGCAAAATCCGCGGGGATGCGTTTCATCGATTCATCATTATACTGGGTTTTGCTTTTCATCGCCATCATTGGCAATTTTATCATCTCTGTCGTGCTAGTTCCATTTTTACTTGCATTCAAAGGTGCGTCATTATACGTTACGCTTTTTTTAGTCGGAATCAGCTTTGGCTGGATGTTCAGCGTTATTCTGCACAATATTGATCAGTTGAAAAATAATCAGCACATTGTCGCCTCTATTTTCATTCCCGCGCTTGCTTTAGTCAACGTAGGCATTTTTGCAATATTGTCAAACAAGCTTATTATTTTGTTGAAACTTTCTACTCCACCGCACAATCCATTCTTGGTTGGCGCTGTGTATGTGCTTGGTTATGTTATTCCAGAAGCTGTTTCTCATCTCAAAAGAAAGTAATTAGATTTATAAGTCGTGAATATTGCCTTCACTTTATGGCGGCCGTGGCGTAGTGGTAGCGTAGGGGACTGTGACTCCCCTGGCCCGAGTTCGATTCTCGGCGGTCGCCCTTTGTTTTTCTGCTGCTAAGACCGACGAACCAGCAAACCGTAGTTTGCGCTGCTCGGCGGTCGCCCTTTCAACTCTCTCTTCGAAAGCTTTATAAACAACCCCCTTGTCCCGTCTATTATCGCCCGAGTTCCAACGAGGAGCGTATTAGGGTGGAATGAGTACTTCATTCTACCAACAAACTAAAATGGCAGAATTCAAACACCTGATTCGTATTGCGAACACTGATTTGGATGGCAAGAAAGCAGTAGTTTATGCTTTGAAAGACATCCGTGGTGTTGGCGTTCCTTTAGCGAACGCAGTCTGTCATGTTGCAAAAATCGACGGTCTTTCTAAGTCGGGCAACTTGTCTGATACAGAAGCAAAGAAGCTGGACGAAATTATCAAAGATCCTGCTAAGCACGGCATTCCTGTGTGGATGTTCAACAGGCGTCATGACTTGGACACAGGCATCGACAAGCACGTTATTACAAACGACCTTATTTTCAACAAAGAAAACGATATCAAGCTGATGAAGCGTATCAAGTGTTACAAGGGCGTTCGTCATTCTCAGAATGCTCCAGTGCGCGGTCAGCGTACCAGAAGCAACTTCAGAGCAAACAAGGGTAAGGTTGTGGGTGTCAAGAGTGGTGGTAAGAAACCCGCTCCTGCAGCAGGTAAGTAAAAATGGGTGACCCAAGAAAAATCAAGCGAAAGTATTCAGGCCCTGGTCATCCATGGCAGCGCGCCCGTCTTGAAGAAGAACGCATTCTTGTCAGAGAGTATGGCCTCACAACAAAGCGTGAATTATGGAAGATTAACAGTAAGCTCAAAACTTTTGCAAACCAGGCAAAGCGTCTTATCGCGCTCACAACTACTCAGGCAGAGCTTGAGACAAAGCAGTTGCTTGACCGTGTTTCGCGCCTTGGTCTTTTGAAGTCTGGCGCAAAACTTAATGACGTTCTCGCACTTACATTGAAAGATTTCCTTAACAGGCGTTTGCAGACATTAGTCCTAAAAAAAGGTCTTGCCCGCACGCCGTTGCAGTCGCGCCAGTTTATCGTGCACGAGCACGTGATGATTGGTCCTAAGAAAATTACTGCTCCAAGCTACATTGTCCTGACTGAAGAAGAAGCTCAGATTTCTTTTGTCGCAAACAGTTCATTGGCAAGTCCTGAGCACCCAGAGCGTGCAATCAAGTCAAAGCCAAAGGCATTTATTGCGCGGGAAGCTGCAGGCAGAAGGCCATTTGGTAGAGGGCAGCAAAGAAGGCCTCAGCACAGGGCGCCAAGCAAGCCGGTAGCAGCAAAGCCTGAAGCAAAAGGTGAAAAGAAATGAGGGAAATTCGCTGGGGCATGGTTCATATTTACGCGTCATACAACGACACAATAATTCACATTACTGATATTACTGGAACTGAAACTCTTGCAATTGCAAGCGGTGGTATGATGGTGAAAGCTGACCGTTTGGAAAGCTCTCCGACTGCCGCAATGATGGCTGCAAAGCGTGCAGCTGAAACTGCAATGGAAAAAGGCGTTGAAGGAATTCACGTTAAAGTTCGCGCTCCAGGCGGCCACAATGGTCCGCATTCACCTGGTCCAGGTGCTCAGGCAGCAATTCGTGCATTGAGCAGAATGGGTCTCAAGATTGGTATTATTGAAGACGTCACTCCTGTGCCACACGGTGGTTGCAGAAAGAAGGGCGGAAAGCGAGGCAGGCGTGTATGATTGAAGTCATAAAGAAGGACAAGACGACAGGAAGAATAACATTCCTTTTGAAGAATGCAAACCCGGCATTTGCCAACGCTTTGCGTCGAATTATGATTGAAGCAGTGCCAACAATGGCAATTGAGGACGTTGAGTTTGTTCAGAACAACAGCGCATTGTATGATGAGCTAATGGCGCACCGCCTCGGACTTATGCCGCTTACAACTGATTTGAAGGGCTATGATAGAAAAATGCCTGAAGATGAATTGAGTGCGAAGAACTCAGTCAAGCTCACTTTGAAAGCAAAAGGTCCATGCACAGTCTATGCAGAAGACTTGAAGAGCAAGGATCCAAAAGTTAAGCCGGCCTTTCCAAAGACGCCGATTGTCAAGTTGCTGAAAGGCCAGGAATTGGAGTTTGAAGCGACAGCAATTTTGGGCGTTGGCAAGGACCATGTTAAGTTTACTCCATGCCTTGCATGGTACACGTACAAGCCAAAGGTTATTGTTAACAATAATTCAAAGGAATTTGACCAGTTCAAAGCCAAATATCCACCGCAGATATTCAACAATGGTAAGATTGATGCGAAGTTGATCGAACAGCACAACTTGTATGAGGCGTGCGATGGCGTGAATGACGAAATCGTCAAGATTGAGCACGACCCGACAACTTTCGTATTCAATATTGAGCCCTGGGGGCAGTTGAGTCCCTCAGAAATTTTGGTGAGTGCCTCTGACCACTTTAACGGGATGCTGGAAGAGTTTTCCAACAAGCTCGCTAAATAATCACATTCACCCTACGCGGGGGTGGCAGAGCCTGGTCAAATGCGCTAGCTTGAGGTGCTAGTTCCTTAGTGGATGCGAGGGTTCAAATCCCTTCCCCCGCATAATCATAGTCAATGTCAAGCGCGGAACGCGCAGTGAACAAAATGAAAAGAACAGGACCAACAAATCCGGTAATACAGGAGCTCATTCAGAGCTTGCGGAAAGAAAGTACTATTTCGCAGGCTGCGCTTTGGGACCGGGTCGCAGATGACTTGGAAAAACCAACACGTCAAAGGCGTGTTGTCAACATTAGTCGTATCGCTCTCTATACAAAGCCGAACGAAACAGTTGTGGTTCCTGGAAAAGTCCTCGGCTCTGGCATCTTGCAGCACAGCGTTGTTGTTGCCGCGCTTTCATTTAGTGATGGCGCAAAAGAGCGAATTGAGCAGGCAAAGGGAAAAGCAATTTCAATTGAACAATTACTTAAGCAAAAACCAAAGGCAAAGGACCTGAAACTCCTTGGATAAAAATGGCAGAACTCAAAGAACTCAATATTGATGCAACAAATGCAGTGGCTGGCCGTTTGGCAAGTCATGTTGCCAAGCAGGCTTTGTTAGGTTTTACTGTGAACATTTTCAATTCTGAAAAGGCAGTAATGAGCGGCAATACCAATACACTTCGTTTGAAGTATTATCACAGGATTTTCGAGACAGGTCAGCCTTTCAACGGTCCGTTTATCAGCAGGATGCCTGACCGTTTCCTGCGCAGGATCATTCGAGGAATGGTTGAGCACAAGGAAGGCCGTGGCAAGGAAGCATTTGCAAGAATCATGTGCTACATGGGAGTTCCTGTTGACTTCAAGGACAAGAAATTGGTAAGTGTCGGCAAAAAGGCCGCTGACTTGCCAAGATTAAAGTACCAGACTATCGGAGAATTGTGTGTATCATTAGGAGGCAAAGTATGAAAGTCATTCACCAGAGCGGAACACGAAAGACAGCTGTTGCTCGTGCAACGTTAGTTCCTGGTGCAGGTATTTTGCGTATTAACAACAGGTTAATTTCAACAATGCCGGCAAATATGTTCCGTTCAAAGATTGAAGAAGCAATGCTTCTTGCAGGAGATGTTGCCAGTAAGGTGAATGTTGACGTAACAGTTTCAGGCGGCGGTGTAAACGGCCAGGCAGAAGCTGCACGCCTCGCTATTGCAAAGTCATTAGCTCAGTTTGACAAGAAATTGCGTTCAAAGTATCTTGAATACGACCGTATGTTTACGGTTGCAGACGTGCGCAGGAAGGAAACTCACAAGCCAAACTGCCACGGCAAGGCGCGCGCAATGCGTCAGAAATCATATCGTTAGGAGGAACAAAATGATAATCCCAATACGTTGCTGGAGCTGCGGAAAACCAATCGCCCAATGCTGGGAAGAGTTTGAAGCGCGTTCAAAGAAAGGCGAAAGCAAAAAGGAAGTTCTTGATGATTTGGGTGTTGAACGCTACTGCTGCCGCGCTATGTTCCTCGGTCACGTTGACTTGATTGACACAGTTGCTCAGTTTAAGAAAAATTAAACATCGGAATTCAAGGAATTCCGAGTGTGATCAAGAACCACGGCATAAACTTATGATGCACTCTTTGTTCAGTTCAAAAATCTGTCAGTACGGTGGTTCTTGACATGCCAACGTTCGTTGTCGAACATCTGGAGCCCAAAGTTTTCCCTTGGTGTAAACTCGAATACGCACACATTTCTAAGTGGGTTGGAAAGAACAATCTAATTTTTACCAATACGAAAAGTGCTGCATTAAAGAAATTCGGAATAGTCAAGCCTCAAAGCGTCAGAAAACTACGATTTGAGAAGGCCTGCGTTCTTGACCCTGAGGCAAAACAAACGCTCACTCCTGAAATAGCTAAAAAATACCAATACTTCATCTTTGGCGGCATTCTAGGTGATGATCCTCCCAGAGAGCGTACAAAGGAGGAGCTTACAAGATTCCTTTCGTATCCTGCCTTTAATCTTGGCAAAGACCAGATGAGCACTGATACTGCCGTTATTGTAACAAAACTAATCACGGATGGTAAAAAACTTGAAAGCCTTAAGTTCCAGCAGGGCATTGAAGTAAAAATCAACTCATACGAGGAAGTCCGTTTGCCTTACAAGTACCTCATCATTAACAACAAGCCTTTGCTTGCCCCTGGCATAGTGGAAATGCTCAGGAAGCAGAAGTCGTTCTAAGCGATATTTTTATAAGCATCAGTGTTTGTGTTTCTTGTATGAAAGTGGTGCGCCATACA
>CAZNFZ010000120.1:0-2724 GCA_964572665.1 uncultured Methanosarcinales archaeon | reverse complement strand
AATCCGGAGAATAAGTTTTCAAATATTTCGTCAAAATTCGTATTGCCTGCAAAGTCTCTGAAGTCAAAGCCGGAGAATTGTTGTTCATTGAAGCCTGAGCTTCCAAATTGGTCGTATTGCTGTCTTTTCTCTGCATCGCCAAGAACAGCCGCTGCCTCATTAATCTCTTTGAACTTTTCAGATGCATTTGCTTCTTTATTGATGTCTGGATGGAATTTTTTGGCTAGTTTCTTGTAGGCTGACTTGATTTCTTCTTGAGAAGCTCCTTTTTCTACGCCAAGTAGTTTGTAATAATCTTTAGTCATCCAAATCTTCCTTTGGCTTTGTGTTCGTCTGACGTAAGAACTTGTTCTATTTCAGCTCTGACTATTTTGTTTGCCGCTATTTGTTCGAATATTCGTACTGCCAGGTAAATAGCTATTAGCGCAGCGCCTACAAATGCATAAATCTTGTAGTCTATAATGCCTTCACTTACCATAATTATTTTTCCGCCAGCCTGATGTTTTCTTTTCGTGCATTATCATAGTCTCCAATGAATGTCCACCAGTTTGTAAGCTTTTTGTTTTTGTATTCAAGCCCGTTTTCGTGTCCTGGTATGCTTTGTTGCCAGTAAACGAACCATTTTAGGCTGTTGCTTTCCCATTTGTCGGAATTGAGTGGCTTTTTTTCTCCAAATCCTTCTGGTTTCCAGTCTTCTATGTCGGACATTACTATTTCTTTGTTTCCCCAGTCATAATCTTTCTTTCCATTTGGAGGGAAGTGTGCGTTTCCGCATCTCCATTCACCTTTTTTGCCTTCAAATGTTTTCCACAAATCGCCTCCTACATGGCGTAAAACAGATTCTATCTGGTGCATGTGGTTTTCCATTGCTTCGGATGTTCCGCGCTGGTAATTGTAATGGTAGACCGTGTATGTTTTGTTCAATACTGGCAGGTCTTTTGGGTCGCGGTCGCTGTTCGAAATGTCTCCTAATGGGCTTGACATGTTTGATTCCCACAGTCCTGAATCAGGAGAGTGGTATGCCCATATCCAGACTTCTTTTATGCCTTTGTTCTCTACCCAGTCTTTGATGTTTATTTTTTCCATGACTTGTTTGTAGTCAGGCATCTTTGCTTTGCTGTAGATTTTTTCGCTTTTAGGAAGCGCTTCTAGAAATTCTTTGGTATCAAGTATGACATAGTCCAGGCTTGCTGGCGCTTTATCGTTCTTGTATGGTCTAAATCTGCTTCCTTGCTCTAGTGCTGCGATAAGCTCGTTTGTCTGCTTGTCGCACTTTTTGCGCACGTCTTCAAGTTTTCCGCCTACGTTCGATGTTACTTTTATGTCGATGTTTTGCCCGTCAGCGGTTACCGGGAAGTATTTTACAATAAGTACTGGAATTTTGTATGGTATCTGCTGTTTAACTTCAATTTTGACTTCTGGTTTTTCCTGGCTAATAGCAGTATTTGTTCCAAGCATTAATGCAGCGGCAGCAATTAAGTTACGTAGGCTCATTTTTCAGTACCTCCTTATCGTTATTTAATCCTCATAATTAGCTATCTTGCTTCACTATATACATCTAAGAGGGATAAAGCCAAAAGAGTATATAAAGCTTTCTAAAATCACCACTACTGAGTGGTTAATTTACCACCATATTTGGCTTTTAAACCCGTGCAGCAGATAGTATATCGCCAGATGCCTTGACGCCACAAACACCTCGAGAGTCGCTAGCGCTTTTCCAGCCATACAAATACAATAACTCTGCAAATCTATCTATGCGGTTTCAGTATCCACCACGTCATCTACAGGTTTTGCTTGTGCTTTGCCTTTGGCGTTCGCTTTCTGATATAAAGCGGTTGCCGCAGTATGCAGGGCATGGTTTGTTTCTTCAAGCATTTTCTTGATTTCAGCTGTTGGCTTTTTCTCTTGAAGCATTTTCTTCAGCTCATCAACTTTGTCCTTGATGTCTTTTATTTCTTTTTCGCCTACTTTGCCTTCAAAGTCTTTGATCTGTTTTTCTGCAGTGTAGACAAGTGTGTCTGCATGGTTGATTGTTTCTATTTCGTCTTTCTTTTTATTGTCAACTTCTGCAAACTCTTCTGCCTGCTTTCTCATTCTTTCGACTTCTGCTGTGTCAAGCTTATTTGGAGCTGTTATTCTCAAACTTTGTTCTTTGCCTGTGCCCAAGTCTTTCGCACTCACGTTCAGGATACCGTTTGCGTCAATATCGAAGGATACTTCAATCTGAGGTATGCCTCTTGGCGCTGGCGGAATTCCAACAAGGTCAAATTGTCCCAGAACTTTATTGTCCGCGAACATTGGTCGTTCTCCTTGTGAGATTCTGATAGTAACTGCTGACTGGTCGTCTGCCGCAGTGCTGAAGTTTTGGCTTTTCTTGACCGGAATGGTCGTGTTTCTTTCAATTAATTTAGTAAACACTCCTCCAAGGGTTTCAATTCCAAGGCTCAATGGAGTAACGTCCAGCAAAAGAATGTCTTTGACTTCTCCTGCAAGGACTCCTGCCTGGATTGCTGCTCCCATTGCTACACATTCCATTGGGTCAATGCTTCTTTCGACTTTATTGCCGAACCATTGTTCCAAGTATTTTTGCACTATTGGCATTCTGGTTGGTCCGCCAACAAGAACGACTCGGTTTAGGTCTTTTATTCCCAGTTTTGAGTCTGAGTGTGCCTGGTCGACTGATTTCTTGCAGCGCTTTACTATTGGGTCGACAAGTTCATCGAG
>CAZNFZ010000119.1:0-4842 GCA_964572665.1 uncultured Methanosarcinales archaeon | reverse complement strand
AAGATGACAGAGCTTGGAATTTTATTTGCGGAAGAGGAGCGGATCCAGCAGGCGGTTAGAGAAATTTCTCAAGGTGTTCTTGACATAAGTGATTATGTGCTTGCAAAAGGCCCGATTGAGCTTGCTGAGGCAGAGGTTGTTGGCAAAAACATCCGCAAGTCGTGCGACAAGATTAGTGATGTTGTGCATTTGGCGCGCAATACGCTTGGCAACTTATTTACACATACAACAAAAGTAAAATTCAAGGGCAAAGAGCGCCCATTGCACGAGATGGAAAACGAATTGTCGTTAATCCATGGTGATTTGGAATCTATTGGCTCAATTGCAGAAAGATTTTTTGAAGCAAAGGACCGCAGGGCAGCATTTGATAATCTTAATCAGCATTATTCTGAACTTGTTGAGCACGTTACTTCGTTAATGGTGTCTGAAGCTAAGTTAAAATAAATGTAGACCTGAACGTAGTAACAAACATTTATAAGTAAAAAAGGTGATTTATTTTCTATATGTCGGAAATCATAATTGGTGGTTGTTGAATGGCGTCCAGAGGCAGACCTGTCAAGTCTGAAATCCGTCAGAACGTCATTGAAATTCTGAGCGTTATCGGCTCTGCATACGGTTACTTAATTCACAAATATTACAACGAACTCTTTCCAGCTTGCACGCGAGAGAATATTTACTATAATTTGCGCAAGGGCGTCAAATTAGGTGAATTTGAATTAGCGGAAATCAAGCAGGAAAAGGGCGCGTACAGCTGGGGTACAGTTGTTGAGAAGAAATACTACAAAGTCGGCCCAAATGCGGTTGTGCGTGGCAATCCTCGAGTGAAAGAATTCTTTGACAAGTTGAAGCCGAGAAAATAGTTTTCAAACATATTCTAATACGTCCTTTATTCTTTTTATTTTCCTGCAGATTCTCCATCTAGAATGATTTCTTTCATAGTCTGTTGTCATCAGAACAGCATCTATTCCGTTTTTCTTTGCCGGTCGATAGTCCCAGTCATACTTGTCTCCGACCATGAGCGCTTTGTTTTTTGGAATTTTTCTTCGTTTGAGTACTTTGAGCATCATTTCGCCTTTTGATTCAGGGTATGGTCTTGTCGCGTGAATTTCGTCAAAAAGTTGGTGCAAATCAAAATGTCTGACTTTCTTTTTGAGTATCGCGTCTGCTTCTTCTGGTGGATGCGGGTGTGTTGATAATATTACCAGAATTATCCCTTTTGCCCGTAGTTTTTTAATTGTTGAAAGCGTTGTTGGGGTTAAAATCAAGTGTCTATTTGGATTTCTGGCTGTTCGTGGCGTGTTATACACCCACCATGGCACTTTTGTGTGTTTCGTTAGCTTTGGGTACCAAAGAGTGCCATCTCCATCAAAAAATATTATCTTCTTCATGTCTACCTCGCAGTTAAATATTTAGAATTAAACTATTTCTCTTCAATGCTCTGCATGATGATAAGGTCTTGTGTGGTTAATTTCCCGCCTTTCTTCAATTTCTGTTGAACTTCTTGTTGTAAGTCTGAAAGTTTTTTCTTTTTTTGGTGTTCGTTCTTGATATCTTCTTCTTTGTCTTCTTCGCCAAGCCCTTTGCGTAACTCGTTCAATTTTGCAGATTTCTCGTCGACGGGTTTTGCTTTCTCTGCAAGCTCTGCTTTCTTAACCTCTATTTGTTTGTTCATCTCGGCTTCTTGTTTTTTCATCTCGTCTACTTTCTTGCTTAATGCCATTAATTTCTCGTGTTTCTGCTGGGAACTCTTCGCTTTTTCTTGAATAATGGCGTGCAATGCATCTGCCTTGTCTTTTAGAGTGTCAATTTCCTTGCTTAATCCGCGGGTGTCTTCCCACATGCCGGATACTTTCTTCACTTCCTTTAATTTCTTCTCGAGATCTCTGATAATCTTCATTATTTTCTGTTCTTTGTCGAATGAAGGCGCTTCTGTTTCAATTTGGTATTGTAATCTTTCAATCTGCTGCTTCAAAGCACTCGGGTTCTGTGGCACGCCTGGCTTTGACTTAACTTCTTTTTTGACAGTTGAAACTTTCTTGAAAGCATCAATTTTTTCTTTTATCTGCTTGGCAAGCACATCTCGTTCTGCTTTTGCTGTTTTGACTTCAGAAGTTAGAGCGTCCCTGTCTCGTCGTAATTCTTTAATTTCTCTGATAGAGGTAGAAATTTGTTTGCCAAGGGCGTTTCTTTGAGAAAAAAGCTGTTCTTTATGGTCTGAAATCTGCTTTAAACTCGTTCTGCGTTCTTTGATGTCTTCGTGTAAGTCATCAATTTGGCGCTGTATCTGCTGTTCCTCTTGCGGTGTCAACATTCAAGTTCCTCTGGCTAAATAATTTAAACATAAAAAAATAATTTAGCCGAAGAGTGCGCTAAGTCCTGCAGCGGCGGCTTCTTCTGATTTCTTGTCGTCCTCTGCTGACTTCTTCTTGTCTTCTTTCTTCTCGCCAGCCGGTGCTCCTGCTACAGGTGCTGCTGCAACTGCTATTGGAGTTGCTGCTTTCTTCACGGCTTCATCGATGTTTACGCCTGAAAGGCTTGCAACGAGTGCTTTGACGCGTGCATCGTCTGTTTTGATGCCTGCTGCTTCAAGCACTTTCTTTACATTTGCCTCTTCTACTTTTTGTCCTGCTTTGTGTATGAGCAAGGCGGCATATATGTATTCCATGTTTTGCTACCTCCGATAAGTTTTATTGAACGGGATTGTTTTCTGCTGGTGCCTTGGCGGCGAGGTCTTCGGCGAGTTCTGGAGCTGCGATGTTTCCTTCTACTCCTACTGCTCTGGCTTCTCTGTACGCCTTGGCGATGAATACTTCAATGTTGTCCTTCGTGGTGAATCCTATTTCTACGGCTATGTTAAGCGCTTCGATTGCCGCGCCTATTAAATTAATCATGAATTGGGTTTCGTCAATGTCAAGGACTGATTTTGGATAAATAATGCCTTTTTCGTATACGCATGACAAGTCCAGGCCGATTTCCATCGGTTCGATGCCTAATCTTTGGAGCATGCTTGCCAGTTTTGCTTCAATTGGCTGTCCTTCTCTGACAACTAATGCGTCTTGTTTGACTGCAACCTTGCCGCCTTCAACGCCTGCCTTGATTCCAAGAGCTGCGAATTCTGAGATGACTGGGCCTGGTGTGAATGGTGTTGGTCCGGCCGGAATTGTGATGTCTCTGGGAGCAATTTGTCCTGCTTTTGCTGCTGCCGGTGTCTTACTTTTCTTGATGATCTTGTAAAGTTCAAACGGGTTGTCTTTTGTGAACATTAATGCGGGCATTCCTTTCACGCTTTCGATTAATTTTTCGCCGTTTTGGAGTTTCAAATCTTTGAGGCCGAGCACAATTAGTGTTTTTCTGGTCATGACAAGCTCGACTTTGCCGCGCAGCTGTTTTTTCATCTGCAGTAAGCTGCCTGCTGGAAGTCCTTCCATGTTGAGAATGCCGATAATCGGGTATTGTTTGCCAAGTGTGACTATGTTCTTGACAACTTCTTTCTTTTCTGGAGCTGCTTTGGAGGTCTTGACCATTTCTACTCAGCTCCTTCCTTCTTTGCCTTTGTTTTCTTTGGCTTTTCTGCAGCTGGTGCTTCTGTTTTCGGAGCTTCAGCTTTCTGTTTAGGCATTTTTATGCCTTCATCTGTTATCGTGACTGGCTGGCTCATTGACAGTTTTAGCATTACTGTTTTGATGTTGTTCTTTTCCTGAGGCAGTTTCTGCAAAACGCTGCTGTACACTGCCAGCATATTGTCTGCAATTTGTTCGTCTGGCATGTCTTCCTTGCCTACCATGACTTTGACGCTTGGTTGTAATTTTGCTGAAACTTTGATTGTCTTGCGTAAGGTTTCAGTTAAGGCCTTGAGGTTTGCGTTTGGTGGAACGACGCATCCTGCTTTCGGGTTTGGCATCTTTCCACGCGGTCCAAACACTCTACCAAAGGTCTTAGCAACATCTGGCATGATGTTTGCCTGTGCGATAAAGTAATCGTATTGTCTTGCTATTTTTTTGACTTCTTTCTTGTTGGCTGCATAGCTTGGGAATTTGTCATGCATGATGACTAAGTCGCAGTTTGTTTTTGCTGCTTCTTGCAGTTCTGGTCCAACTAGCGCGCCGATTTTGATTGGTTTTCCCTTGTCAAAAGGCAGTTTTACCCAAGTTTCAATTTGTTCTTCTGGTTTTTTGAGGTCCAGCTGCTTGAGGTTCATTATGAAGTCGTAGGTCTGCTTAAACTTGCGTTTAGGAAGAGCTTTTAGTGCTTGTATTGCTTCAATGAATGTTTTCTTGTCCATAGTCTCCCTTCCACCGAAGTGGTAAAGTTATTGGGTATACTATTCAGCGACGATGGGTCATTTATAAATTTATCGTCCAAACCGTCTTTCCCTGTTCTGGAACTCTTGTATTACTGCTGTAACGTCTTCTTTTTCTATTTCCGGCCAGAACTTCTCTATGAATATGAGTTCTGCGTATGTTGCCTGCCAGGGTAAGAAATTTGAAGTTCTCTGGTCTCCACCTGTCCTGAGTATGACATCTGGCGCTGAGTCCAGCCATAAATGCTTGCCAATTTCTGCTTCGTTGATTTTTGCCGGGTCTATTTTTCCTTCTTTTGCTTCTTCAGCTATTTTCTGGACAGCGTCAATTATCTCTTCGCGTCCACCGTACGCCATGGCAAAATTTACTCGTCTAGGCGTATTGCTTTTGGTCGCGTCCATTACTTTGTTCTGCAATTCCTGTAATTCTTTGGGCAGCATCCATTGTCTGCCGATAAACCTTATCCTGATGCCTTTTTCTTTCAAGTCTGCTAGTTTTTCCTTCGTCAGCAATTCGTCGCATTCTTTTTTGAATACTTTCA
>CAZNFZ010000118.1:0-2156 GCA_964572665.1 uncultured Methanosarcinales archaeon | reverse complement strand
TTCACGATGCGCTTGCACTCTGCCTGTACAGCCGCCTCATATTTCTCATCCCACAATTTTTTCTTTTTCAGATAAATTTGAAACCGTTTCAACGGCTCTTTTTCCTGCCAGGCCTTGAGAACTTTAGGATCCTGATACCTTGTCGGGTCGTCAGCAGTCGTATGAGGAGTAATTCTATATGAAACACATTCTATGAGCGTTGGGCCTTTGTCAGCACGCGCCTTATCTAACGCTTGCTTTACAACTGAATATACTGCAAGAATATCATTTCCGTCAACCTGAATGCCGTCAAAACCATAACCAATTGCCTTCTGCGCCAATGTTTCTGCACGCGTCTGGCAGCCGCCCCAGCCAGCGTCGTGGCAGGCTCTTGGAACACTAATGGCCCAGTGGTTGTTTCTAATTACAATAACAGACGGTGTTACGAACGTACCTGCAAAATTCAACCCTTCATGAAAATCGCCCGTACTTGTTGAAGCGTCGCCAACAAAAGTTAACGTCGCTGCTTTCTGCTTTTTAATTTTCATTGCCAATGCGGCACCAACACCGTGCAAAGTTTGCGTGCCAACAGGAATGCAGACCGGCATAATGTTTGATTTCTCAGGCAAGGCCATTCCATCTTCAGAGCCGCCCCAGTGCATAAGCAAATTTTTGACAGGAACTCCTCTCATTAAATACGCTGCGTGCTCACGATAATCCGTAAAAATCCAGTCAACATCTTTTGTAGCAAAAGCAGAACCAACGTGAACTGCTTCCTCACCTAAACTTTGTGCGTAAGTTCCAATTCTGCCTTCACGCTGAAGAGATAAGGCAGTATTGTCAAAAGTTCTTTCAAGAACCATCCATCTGTAAAGGTCTTTTAATTCCTGAGGAGAAAGCTTTGGCTCCAGTTTCTTATCGACGTTACCTTTTTCGTCAAGTATCTGGACGTATTTGACAGTAAACTTACCTACAATCTTCTGCATATGTCGGAAACACCTCGCGGAAACACCATTTTGGCGGTGTTTCCGATCATGCTCAAGAACCACCACAACTATTGATTATTCTTGACGGTTCTTGACATGACCTCTTTTTAGATATCATTTGAGAATAAGCGCCTTTTAAATGCTTTGTGAATTATTCAGTATTGCCCATAACGCAGCTGCCCCTGTAAGTTCCGGATTTGCGCTTTTGCAGTTCATTCGCGTGCACCCAACTTTCATTACTGATGAACTGATCGGCAGGAACTTTTTGCGCATTGAACAAGTCAGCTAAATACGAGCAAAAGCCGCCTTTGACTAAAGCAAGCCTTTTTTCAAATGCTGCTGGAGAAATGCCGTCGGCCTTAAGCATATCGCTAATATCCTTTATCGGATTTTTCTCATACCAGCACGCGCGCTGAATTTTCACAATGTTATCTTTTTCTTTTCCTATCCATCCTGACATTCCAACAAGATGCTTGGTTGAGCCGTTAACGTAAAATATGTCTGAGTTGCTGTATTTCAGCATCTCAGGGTCATAGTTGTGCAAGTGCAATAATCCCCTCACTTTATCGCCCCAATCCTGCTGCAATGCCTGATGAGAGTATAATTTTTCAGTTTTTTCCCCCTTAATTAGGCAAAAAGTGCCTGGGTGATACCAGGACAATCCGCCGTCAGGGCGCTTAATTTCAACAATACCCTTGCGCTTCTCAAGCGGCTGCGACATTCCGCGCACGACATTTGGCCGCTCCTGATGGTCGAGCAAAACCCACAATGGATTTTCTGCAGCACGCTTACGTGTTTCGTACACAATTGCAGGAATCTGCAATGGCTGTTTGATAACAATATGATATGCTTTCATTTTTGATACAACCACTCTTTGCTTTGATATTTCTTCGCGAGCAGTTTTGCACGTAAAAGTTCTTCACTACTCCACTTACCTTCATCAAAGTCAACCCCTTTAAGAAGATTATCCTTGAGCACGGCAATTGTTTCATCAAACGATGCTTTGCACAGATTTGAAACCGATGTTACTTGTTTGAATATTTCAGGAGTTTTCTCCCTCTTAATGTGGTCACGCTCAGGCCTTAGAACAGAACGCACAAGTTCTTCGTCAACACTGTACAGCAGAGTGCCACCAATATAAACAACACCTGCTTCTTTTTTTATTGTCACGCCTGAAAGTTTGCCTTCAGC
>CAZNFZ010000117.1:0-1905 GCA_964572665.1 uncultured Methanosarcinales archaeon | reverse complement strand
CTTGAACGCCTTCGCAGTATCTTCTGAAGGCCTTGTGAAAGAAATGCCATCAACTGGATTATATTGAATTAAGTTAATTATAATGTGCTTGAATGGTCTCAGAAGTTCTGCCATTTCTTTCGCGTGTTCTAACTTATCATTAACGCCCGCGAGCAAAACATACTCAATCATTAATGGACCGCGCTTTGTGAAAGGAAATTCTTTGCAGGCATCGATGACTTCCTTTATTGGATAGCGGGAATTTAATGGAACTATCTTGCTTCTTAACTCATCATTGGGAGCGTGGAGCGATAATGCAAATTGGCATTGAGTGTCTTTGCCTAATTGTCTTATTTTATCAGGAATACCGACGGTAGAAACGGTAATTTTCTGCCAACTGTACGTCTGTTTTCTGAATTCATTTACTGCGCCGAGAACGTTATCATAATTGTGCAAAGGCTCGCCCATACCCATGAAAACTATGTTTGTGATTTTTTGTTCTGAGACGGACTGCATCAGTGATAACTGTCCGACAATTTCTTCTGTCGTTAAATGCCTTGTGAAACCCATCAAACCTGTCGCACAAAATGAACATTTCATCGCGCATCCAACCTGCGAAGAAATACACGCACACAATGTCCTTTTATGCGGGATAAGAACACTTTCTACCTTTTTGCCGTCGGCTAACTCAATCAAGAATTTTCTTGTGCCGTCTGTTGATTTGACTTCGGAAGAGATATGCATACGACAAATTCGAGAACAAGACTATAAATTACTTACTTCTTTTGCTTAACCAGATATTCGTGTGCCATTTCAAAACTCTCGTATGAAGGAACACCGGGCTTAACCAGAAAATCAACAGTGGTGCTCATGCTTTCCATCTGCACCAGATTCAATGGCCGGATAACACCCATCGGCTGCCGCGGCAGATATTCACGCCGCAGAAGCATATTAATGACGCCGCAATAGCCCCATGAGAATTTCATATTCTTTTCATTAATGTCTTTCAATGAGAATATTCCTATCTTACTGCCCCACTTCAGGTTATCCGTCGTCAGCTTTCCGTCAAAATCCTTAATCATCGCTTCCAGTTCACTGCGCTCTTCTTTTGACAATTGCTTAACAAAGATTGACGAACCGTATTTCAGTTCTGTCTTAGTAATCGGGGGCTGCACCGTCATTATATAGCTCTCCGAATATTTCATTCTTTCAGTAAGCAATATCATAGCACCTTTTAGGCGTTTAACGCTCTTGTCATCATATTTGACTGCAACCTGCGGTTCCCGCGTGAGAAATTCCTGGCCGAGCAACGCATTCAGAGATTCTGGCGCTTCATACGCATCCCAGAATTCTTCGCGAACTTCACGCATAAGCGTCATTTCAGGACTCTTGTCAGTATGTACGCCCTTTTCAAAATTGCCACCTTCGCCGTTCAATGCACCGTCAAAGAATGGCTTCTTGTACGCAGGATCTTTCTGTTCAAACACAAAATGAATATCGCCTTTGTCACCAAGAAAAAATGGAATAACTGCAGCGCTGTGATGGTTTAACTGTATTTTGTCCCCCATACTTTTCTCGTCGGAGAATTAATATAAAAACCTTTCGCTACTTGAGTTCGCCGTATGCCGTAGCATACATTGCCGCATTTGGACCAAGCATCACAGCCTGATTGGAAAGAGCCTGCAAGCTCTTGAGCGCCATTTTTTCATACTTTGGCTCCTTGGAAATTTCAGCCAGCATCTTCAAAACTAAAGCCGCAAACCCATTATGCTGCACTGACTTCCGGCGCTCTTTCAACTTGCCAACAGAATCTTTTGACGCTAAAATATCATAAAAGCCACCGTTCTTCTTATCATAAAACTTTTCCATTGCTTTCGCAACAATCAAAGCTTTAGTCTTCCACTCAAGACGGTTTGATCTCTTGAA
>CAZNFZ010000116.1:0-3234 GCA_964572665.1 uncultured Methanosarcinales archaeon | reverse complement strand
AGAGCACAAGATGAAGCTGGGATTGCAGCCAACATTTGACGCTTTAGCTAAATTAGGCAATCCTCACAAGAAATTACGGTTTATTCACGTAACTGGAACAAATGGCAAAGGAAGCACGTGCGCACTCATTGCAGATACCTTGGAGCTGGCAGGCCACAAAGTCGGATTGTTTACTTCGCCGCACTTAATTGCGTTCAATGAACGCATACAAGTGAATAGAAAAGATATTTCTGATGAAGATTTGGGAACGCTCATTAAACAAGTAAGAGATACTGGTGTTGACTTAACATTCTTTGAATACGCGACAGTGCTGGGCATACTTTACTTTGTCAAAAATAAAGTTGATTTTGTCATCTGGGAAGTAGGATTAGGCGGCACACTTGATTCGACAAATGTTGTTGACTCTGAAATTGCCGTCCTTACAAACATTGGATTGGACCACATGCACATTCTAGGAGACACAGTTGAGAAAATTGCACGCGATAAGTGCGGCATTATCAAGAAAAATTCCAAGGTCGTAACGTGTGAAGGCAATGACGGGCTGCGATGGATACAAGAAAAATGCAAACAACAGGGAAATCCTCTGTTTATTGCGCCGCCATATGAAGGAAGAATCAAATTACTCGGAGAATTCCAAAAAAAGAACGCAGGCATCGCGGAAAAAGTATGTGAATTGCTCGGCGTGAAAGAGGATATTATTGCGAAAGGCCTGGCAACTGCATCCTGGCCGGGAAGATTAGAATGGATGGAGAAGAATGTGCTGGTAGATTGCGGACACAACCCTGCAGCAATACAGGCAACCGCGCCATTTGTCAATGCGCTGCCAAAGAAAAGACTGATTTTAGTGTTTGGCGTATTGAAAGACAAGGATTACAAGGCAATGATAGACGCGCTGCCAAAAGCAGACATTATTATTCTAACAAAACCGAAATCAGAGAGGACGATTGAGCCAAAAGAACTGCCTTTTAATCGGGAAGTCACGATAATTGAAGAGCCGGCAGAAGCATATGCATATGCGAAAAAGATTGCACAGCCCGGAGACATTATTTTTGTTGTTGGAAGCTGTTATCTAGTGGGGAATATTAAGGAAAGCTCAGTACGGTAACGGAAATCTCTTGCATAACGCCATAACTTCCTTTCTCACGCCTTCAATCATGTGTTTGTCTGTTGGGTTTTTGAGAACTGTGGAAATCCAGTTTGCAATCTGCTCCATCTCAGGCTCTTTCATACCTCTGCTCGTTGTTGCGGGAGTGCCCAGACGGATGCCTGACGGGTCAAAGGGAGAGCGAGTATCAAAAGGAATCATGTTCTTGTTGCAACAAATGCCGGCTTCGTCCAATGAGTGCTCTGCAATCTTGCCGGAAATGTTTTTTGGAGTAACATCGACTAGCATCAGATGATTGTCAGTTCCGCCGGAGATTAGACGGAAACCGTTATCGCTCAATGTTGCAGCCATTGCCTGTGCGTTCTTGAGAACTTGACGCTGATAACCGGTAAAAGAAGGCTCCATTGCTTCCTTGAAAGCAATAGCCTTTGCTGCAATAACGTGATCTAAAGGACCGCCTTGCGAACCAGGGAAAACAGCAAAGTCGATCTTCTGCGCTAAATTCTTTTTTTCATTTGGATTAAAGCGGTCTAATGTCTTTGACATAATCATCGCACCCCTTGGACCGCGCAAAGTTTTGTGAGTAGTTGTTGTAACAATGTCAGCATGCGGCACTGGGTCAGGATACAATTTAGCTGCGACAAGGCCAGCAATATGCGCCATGTCAACCATGAAATAAGCACCTGCTTCGTCAGCAATATGACGGAATTCCTTAAAATCAAGATGACGAGAATAAGCAGAGAAGCCGGCAAGAATAAGTTTTGGCTTATGGTGCAGCGCAAGCTCTCTAACTGTGTCCATGTTTATTCTTTCAGTATCTTTCTCAACACCATACGAGATAAATTTGTACAGCCTGCCTGAGAAATTTACCGGACTGCCGTGTGTTAAGTGGCCGCCGTGCGCTAAATCCATTCCAAGAATAGTGTCATTTGGCTGCAAAACAGCCATATACGCGGCAAGATTTGCAGAACTGCCTGAATGAGATTGTACATTTGCATTTTCAGCGCCGAAAAGTTTCTTTGCGCGATCAATGGCTAGCTGCTCAGTAATATCAATGAACTGGTTGCCGCCATAATAGCGTTTTCCAGGAAAACCTTCACTGTATTTGTTGGTCAGCCAGCTTCCAGTCGCTTCAAGAACCGCCTTGCTTACGATATTTTCAGAAGCGATAAGCTCGACGACATTCTGCTGGCGCTCAAGCTCCTTCATCATCGCGTCATACACTTCTTTGTCATACGTTTGCACTGCTTTCATTTTTTCACGTAAGTTACTAGATCAAAATCGGGAAAATCCTCGCGCGTCTCAACACGCCACTGACTTTCATCGTATTGCGGGAAAAAAGCATCGCCATCATAGTCTCCCTTGACATATGAAAGATACATTCTATCCGCCCACGGAATCGTCTGTTGGTAAATTGTCGCCCCACCAATTATGAAAATCTCTTTATTATATGAACGAGCCTTTTCCAACGCCGAAGGAATATCGTGACAGACAATTATTCCGTCTGTTTCAAGCATTGATGAACTAATGACAATGTTAACTCGGTTGGGAAGGGGCTTTCCGATACTTTCAAACGTCTTTCTTCCCATAATCACAACATTTCCACTTGTCAGCTTCTTGAAATTCTTCAGGTCATCAGAGATGTGCCACGGCAGCTTATTGTCTTTACCGATAACACGGTTTTTCGCCATTGCGGCAATAATGTTTATCATATGGCGATGTCAAACTTAATCATCGGATAGCTTTGATAATTCAGAATTTTTGTGTCTTCAGCTTTCCATTCAAAAATGGACTTGAAATTATCAGTCTGAATTTGTGGCAGAGGGAATTTAGTATTATCGCGAGACAGCTGCTCTTTAGCACCTTCAACATGATTAACGTAAATATGCGTGTCTGCCAAAAAGCCGATAAGTTTTCCTTCTTTCAGGTTTGCTTCCTTTGCCAGCAAATGGAGCAAAAGCGCATAACTTGCAATGTTAAACGGCAAACCAAGCATCGTGTCAACAGAACGCTGGTTCCAGAGAAGATTTAGCTTTCCATCAATAACGGTAACTTGATATGCGTAATGGCACGGCGGCAGGCCCATCCGGTGCATTGCCAACGGATTCCACGCTGAAACTATCATCCTT
>CAZNFZ010000115.1:0-2526 GCA_964572665.1 uncultured Methanosarcinales archaeon | reverse complement strand
TGAAAAAAAGACCAGTCGAATTTCATTCGACTATGCCCTTTCAGTGTCTTACTCAACTGCGCCATATAAAAAAGTTTTGCTGTTAGACGTAATATGGCTGTTTAAAGTCATTCATCACATATCTGGCGCCCTGCCAATTTGTTGCTGCAGTGTGAATCGGCTGATTGTTGCGGGATTTCAAGAAGTTAAGAAATAGTTTTATTTTTTGTCTTCGTATTTTTCCTGGGCTTTCTTCACTATGTAATTAAGTTTTTCATTTGTGATTTTGCCGTATTTTGTATGGAGGTCAATCATTCCCGCTACATATGCTGCTTGTTTATGGGTTTTGTATCCCAACAGCTTGTTGAGCAGTTCTTCCTGATGCGTGTCAGCGGGAATTACTTTTACTGAAGCAGCGTCTGCGGTTTTTTCGCTGATAGTCAATTTGCCCATGTTCAATTCTTCATAGGGCTTGCTGTCTTTTTTTCTGAGCTCTTCGATTTTTGCTTCTAAATCGCTGTCCTTGAGCGCTTTTCTTTGGATAATGTCATTTTCTCCTGATGCTGTGCTGAAGCGGTAGATGCGTGTCAGCGGGCTTTCATCTGTAGGTTCGCCGATTATTTTTCTGTACGTAATTTCTCTTCTCCATTGCTCTATTGCAAGTGCGTACGTAACCGGGTTTTCGTAAACGGCGCGCGCCGCAAAGATAAACGCTTTTGGCCCTGTTCCTGTTTCTAGCACTTTTGAAATATCTGGATTTTTTTCTATTTGTTGAATGGTGCGTGCGAGATTCTTCAGGCCCGTTTCGAGCGCTTCGATATTTTTCTGGGTTGCTGATGTTTCTTCCAGTTTTTGGTCCTTGAAGACTTTGTAATCATTATTCTTGAAGGTTTCATGGGTTTTTTTGGCGTCGTCAAAAAGTTTTCTTAAGTCTGCAAGGTTTGCTGTAAGTGAATCTTCGGCAGTTTTTGTGTCAGTGCGCAGTTTGGTAACTTCTTGCGTGGCTGTATCTTCCAGTTCCCACCTTTTTTTTTGCAGTCCGGCGATTGTGCGCGTTAATTGTGCGTATCGTCGTGCGTGTTGAGTTGCTTGTTCTTCAAGTCCTATCGCGTAATTGTCAATAGAAGACACCGATAGACGTGCGTTTAGGTCCTCAATTTGTTTTATCAGCGCATCGTGTCTTGCGTTTGCATCAATTATTGCCTTTTTTTGCTCTTCAGAAAATTCCTCTTTGAGTGTTTTTATGGTTGTTTCAGACCGTGATTTGTATGCGGCAAATTCCTCCTGTTTGACGCTATTCGTGCATCCTGCAGCCGCGAGTACTCCGAGTAACATCCACTTGCGTGAGAATTTGTTTAGGTTAATCATTTTTTTTCCTCTGGTTTTGGCGGCATTTTCTTTCGTTTTTCCTTATGCTGTTGGTAGAGGAGTTCTATGTTTTTCTCAAAAGTGTTCACATCTAGTTCAAATGCTTCCAGCGCTTTTGCGCGTTCTTCCGGTTTTGAAGAATTAAGCGAATCAAGTCTATTTTGAATATTTCCTACTTCTTGTTCCATGTGCGCCCGGTATTCGAGATACAGTGAATAGCTCCATTCTTCAACAACGCGCTGGTAGGAGAGGTTCTGCTCTAGACTGTGAAGTGCTTTTTTCTGGTTTGCAAGGCGAGTTTCGTGGTTTTCTATGTTTTTTCTGTCAGCGTAAATGCCTGTTTCTTCTTTCGCGTCGCCAATTGCGGGTTTTGCGTTCTGGTCAAACCATCTTTTCAGCTGTTCCAGATCAGAAATTGTTGTTCTGCGCGTATTTTCTAGTTTTTCTCCCTCAGTCTTTAATTTTTCAGTCAGTTCATTGTAGTCTCGTTGGAGATGTTTAAGAATATCTTCCTTGGCTTCTGCAACTTTTGGTATGAGCGCGTCAATGGTTGTGCGCTCTGTCACCAGTTTTTTCAGATCAGTTAGTGCTTTTTCGTACCTGGCGTCAGCTGAGGCTAACTTGTCGTTAAGCATATTAATGGTTTCACTTCTAGCTGTTTCATATTCAGCCCGCTTTACTGTATCAGCGCATCCGGCCACGGCAAAACATCCGGCGACGAACAACGGCTTTATTAGTTGGTAAACGTTCCCCGCAAAATCTCTGTTCATGCGATTTTTCAAGAGCGGTCCTTATATAAAACTTCCGAACAATGACTACTGAATAATGAATAAAACAGAACGCTTTTATACGATTGGCATTCTTGAGGTAATATGACTGAAGGTTCAAATGATAGTTCGGATGCGAGTCAAGATTCTGCGAAGCCTGTGAAGCCAGAAACTCCAATGCCTGATATGAGCATTCCGACATTGTTGGAAAGATTGGGAGGCGAAACGCTGCTTGATATGTCCGCTGACCAAAAACCAGGCACACCACCTCTGCCAAATAAAGACGCCACCCTGATTCCTGCGCCTGAAGATAATTCTCCTGATTCTGCTGGTGCTCTTGATGGAACTATTTTTCCTCAGTCCACTGACAGTTTGCTTGAATTAAAAGTGGGCCAGATGGTTCACGCCTATA
>CAZNFZ010000114.1:0-2399 GCA_964572665.1 uncultured Methanosarcinales archaeon | reverse complement strand
TCAACATTGAACTGGGTTTCGTCTATTATGCAGGAAGTTACTAGAACCAAGCGTAAGTGGTAGTGCGCCGGTAGCTCAGCCTGGATAGAGCAGTCGGTTCCTAACCGGAAGATCGTGGGTTCGAATCCCATCCGGCGCGTAGGTCTCGCGGGGTTCCAGAAGGCATCGGGAAGCGAAGCTTCCCGGGGTGCTCGGAAATCAAAGATTTCCGACAGGCCGGCGACAGAGGCCCCTTCGGTATTATTGCGAGGCTCAAAGAATATGTACGTTATTAAACAAACACCAGAAGATTTTGTAGTGGAAGAAGTCAGCTCTGTCAAGCTTTCTTCAGGTTCTTTTACTTATTTCAAGCTCTGGAAGCGTAATGTTGCAACGTTGGAAGCAATGCAAAAAATTGCATTTGCGCTTAATCTTCCATTGAAAGAAGTATCTTGTGCGGGTAATAAAGATAAGATAGCTATTACTGAGCAAATCTGTAGTGTGCATAACGTCTCGAAAGAACGTCTTGAAAAACTTTCTTTCATAGACATGAATCTATCTTTTATCGGTTATGGTCCTGAACCTGTTCATCTGGGAGAATTGGAAGGTAACAAGTTCAAGATTGTCGTGCGTAATCTTGACAACAGGCCGAAAGTTTCTTCAAAATTCAAAAATTTGTTTGGAGAGCAGCGTTTTAGTACTAAAAATGCTGAGATTGGCAAAATGTTAGTCAAGCGCGAATTTGAGAAAGCCGCGCTTCTAATAGCCAAACTGCATCCTGGCGTCAAGAGAATTTATGTGCACTTGAACCAGCGTAATTTCATCAGCGCGCTAAGATGTTTGCCTCGTAAATTGTTGTTATTGTTCATTCACGCGTACCAAAGTTTGCTTTGGAACAAGGCAGCAATGCTCTCAAGCGAGGAAGTTCTGCCGATTGTTGGCTTTGGAACCGAAGTTAAGGACGATGTCACAAAGAAAATTATCGCAGATGAGAACTTGAAGCCGCGCGACTTTATCATCAGGGAATTGCCTGAAGTTAGTGCGGAAGGCAGCGAGCGAGCTGTCTGGGCTGAGGCGAAAGACTTGAAAGTTGGCAAATTGCAGAAAGATGAGCACTTTGAGGGCAAATCAAAAGTTACGCTAGAATTCTTCCTGCCAAAAGGCAGTTACGCTACAGAATTTATCCGCCAGCAGCTTCTATAACTTTGCAAACATCCTTGAAGACATCATTGATGCTCTTGCTGGCATTAACTGAATGCACAATCTTTCTTGGTTTGTAGTATTCAAGCAATGGTTCTGTTAAGTCGTGGTACATTTCTAATCTTTTCTTGATGGCTTCTGGCTTGTCGTCTACTCGTTGTATGACTTTTCCACCGCAGCGATTACAAATTCCTTCTTTGCGGGGCGGATTTTCTGTGCCAAAGATGGCTCTGCATTGGCTGCATTCACGTCTTTGTGACAGGCGTTTAACAGAATCGGTATCTGATAATTTAAGTTCAATGATGAGGTCTATGTGTGTTATTTCATCGAGTGCTTCTGCTTGTTCTAATGTTCGTGGAAACCCATCGAACAGGTTTCCTTTATCGCTGAGGTTGTTTTTGACAAGCTTCAGGGCTATTTTGTCAGTCAAAAACCCGCCTTTGTCAACGCTGTCTTTTATTTTCATAATAAAGGGTTCTTTGTTCTGTACTGCTTCGCGGTACAATCTGCCTGTGGAGAGATGGCTCCAGCCGTATTTTTCTTTGAGAAGTTGTGCTTGGGTTCCTTTTCCAGACCCTTGTGATCCTATGAGGATAATGTTCATCCTAAGTATTCTAGTATTTCTTGTGGTTCAAAGTGTTTTTGCCAGCATTCGCGTACTTTCTTCATTAAGGGCGCAATCTGTTTTTTTTCTTGAATCCAAAGGTCGTAGTTTTTTCTGATGGTCTCAGCATCAAGGTTGTCATCACAGATGACGTCTGTTTCCATGATTAATCTGTATTGTTCCATTAAGTGCCTGTACGATTCAAGGACTAGTTTTTTCTCTCCATTTGTGAAGCATCTGCATTCGTACATGTCTGAGAAGCTGTTCGCGTCTGGATTAAGATTTGATTCAAATAAGTCAAGCACTGGCTCGAATTTTTCTCCTATCTTGCGCTTTACCTGTCTGAGCAGAAACGCTTCCTGTTCAATGAGTTCAAGCTCGAATTCGTGGTTTATCTTTGCAAATTCTGGCAATATAGGGTATTCCTTCCTTGCTTGTTCATATGCGTCTTTTATCATATTCTTGTCGCTCTTGCTGTCGTATATAAAATTTGCTATAAAGAGCAACTTTTTTAAAGCAGATATCTGAACTTCACTGTAACGCCTCCGTAGCTTAGTAGCCATAGCGGCGGTTTTGTAAACCGCAGGTCGAGGGTGCAATTCCCTCCGGAGGCTTC
>CAZNFZ010000113.1:0-2872 GCA_964572665.1 uncultured Methanosarcinales archaeon | reverse complement strand
TGTGTTTTCATTGACAAGGAGTTGCGAATCTTTAAAATCGTACATATTGAATAATCTCATATGCAGTTCAAAGTACATACCAAGGCGCATCCTAACGTTCCAAAATATGCAAGCACTGATTACGATTTCGCAAAGAAGTTTGCAGCACAGCTGCATGTTGAATTAGGCGACTTTGTCAAGGCAGTTGTCTTGTTTGGAAGCACGGCACGTGAAGAAAAGCCGCTCTACGGTGAAAGAGATATTGACATTCTAATAATAATCAATGACTTGACACTCATTTTAAGCAACGAAGTCATCGAGACATACAGGGTTATTGTAGAAAATACTGCTGCAAAGATAAGCAAGCGGATGCACATTACCACATTGAAGATGACCAGCTTCTGGGAATATGTCAGAATTGGAGACCCGATTGCAATTAACATGCTAAGAGATGGTGTTCCATTGTACGATGCAGGATTCTTTGAGCCAGTACAGCAATTATTGTTCCAGGGAAGAATCAGGCCTACAAAAGAAGCAATCTGGACATATTTTGCCCGCGCGCCCGCAACTATACACAATGCAGACTGGCACGTCCTGCAAGCAACACTTGATTTGTACTGGGCAGTGTGCGATTCAGCGCACGCTGCTTTGATGAAGTTAGGAGAAGTACCTCCCACGCCCAGCCACCTAGCGGAGCTAATACACCAACGACTTGTCAAAACCGGACATGTTCCACAAAAATATGCTGACTTGATGGATATGTTCTTCAAACTTCAGAAAAAAATTGTTCATCGTGAAATTCAAGAGTTAACTGGCAGGCAGTTTGACGAATACAAAAAACAAGCGCAGGATTTCGTGCATGTCATGCAGAAAGTTGTAGAACAAAGATAATCAGATTTCTCTAAGAATCTCGTGCAAAGTTCTAATCTTGTAATGTGGCACATCACAGGCCTTATGGTCTCTGCCGTGGTGTGCGTATAAATAATTTGCAGTTCCAATCATATCGTGCTCGTTATCGCCAATAGCGACAATTGAGTCATACATTTTTCCATTGACAAACCCATCAAGATGCTGTTTTTTTGTTTTTGACGCGTTTTTGCCAGCAATGCCGATTGCAGTTCCGTTAGGGAAAAAAGATCCAACACAAATTGTATCAAGAAACATCCGCATCGCTTCAGGATGCGAATTTGAGATGATAACTTGGTCGTGACCGGCTTCTTGTATTTTTTGAAGCACTTCGTGCACTCCGTCATTTGGCTTGATGTATTTCGCAACAATATCCGGACGCTCGGCAACCATGTCAATGCATGCATTTTCAAGTCCAATCCAGACTGATTTTGGCTCATCCGGCAGCAAATGAGAAAAATACTCTCCCCAACGCCTGCCGGTCAAACGAGCGGCCTCGCTAATAGTTAAACGCCTGGCGTAACCACTTTTTTTTAAGATGACGTTGGTGTATTCACGCACAGCTTCATCGTTTCCCGTTTCCATAGTGCCGTGGAAATCCCACGCGATCAACTTGCCCATAGGGTTTTGGGCTTAAGAGGTGCTATATTTTGCTTACTACTGGAAGTTATATATTTTATATAAAAATGGAAAGGCTTAAATACCTACCGTCTATTAACTAGCTTGTTGAGGCTCTATGGAAACTAAAATGTTAAAGATGGTGCAAGACCCGTGTTTCGGTAAGAAATACGAAACACATGACCAGTGCCCAACCTGCTGGATTAAGAAATCCTGCCTGATAACTTTCAGGAACCGGAAGTAATAACCACGCGAAGTGTGGATGTGTAACTTCCGGCAATCGCATTCTGAGGAACTTTCAAACTAACTATTGATTTATGTTCTGTGAAAGGCTCAATTGTAAACTCTGACGGTCCATCCAGAGAAATTGCGTTTTTTGAAATGGTAAAGTTCTTGTAATGAAAATCGTTGAAGACAAGCTTGATGCTAATGGCAAGTGCGCCATTGTTCTTGATTGACAACGTGCCCTCAGGAGCCAAGTTTAGTGACTTTGAAACTTCTATACTTGGAATTGAAATGGTAACATTTGCAGTAATCGGAACTGGAATACCATCCTGAAAGTCAGGCATTGCCTCAATGAAGTCCTTTCTGTTATCATTTGTGTCTGACGTTCTCAGCAATGCTTTGCCTACCTGCACCATAATGGCAGGAGCGCCGTTAAACAAACTTTCTTCAATACCTTCCTCATCACCCCAGCCAACCGCATCAATGATTGTGGCGTTTGACAGCAATGCAATGCCGCTGTCAGAATTACCCAAAGTTATTTTTTCCTCATAATCAGCAGACTTCCAGCTGGAATCATCCTTATTTGCGTTCCAGCCTTCATCAGCAACAAGAAAAGCCTGGCCGGGCTGCAAAACAGTAGCCGCAGGGATGGTAGCATCAGAGTCAGAACTCTCAGTTTTCAACACCCAGCCAGAGATGTCAACAGCAGAAACGCCATTGTTGAGCAATTCTACGGCTTCCCCGCCGCTTTCAGTGCTAATAGGATCGTACAAGACCTGATTGATTACAACGCCCGCCACGGCTGAAGGAACGAGCAACAACATCAAGAGCAAATATTTCATTTTTATCACCAGTTTTCACAGAAGCAGAACTAATTAAAGAGTTTATCGACGAGAAAGTTGAAAGGTTTACGTGATGTGTTGGAATAAAATAAGAAATTAAGATAAAAAATTAAAAAATAAAAAATTAATTGTCGCGCTTCTTGCGAACCATTACGACAACGAGTGCCACAATAGCGGCTGCAATCAAGACGCTCAACACTGCCAAGAAAGCAACATATGCCTTGCCTTCGGTAAGGCTTGTCTGCTTCTTTGGAGCTGCCTGAGCCTGGCCTGCAGGTATTACTGGCTGTTGTGAAACAACA
>CAZNFZ010000112.1:0-3811 GCA_964572665.1 uncultured Methanosarcinales archaeon | reverse complement strand
TCAGGTGAATCCTCCAAACAAGTGTTTTAATTGGTGCCAGGATGGTGAGTGTAAAAGCCCATCAGAAGCTTACAAGGGGGATGCTGGCTGTTACACTGCGAATGCGGGCATTTTGCCCGGTCCTTCATTTGCAAATGCCTGTTCTTTGAGCGTTGGCGTTCCAAGCAGGACAATGTCTGGCGAAAGGGTTTCAAGTGCTGGTTCAACATTGTTCCAGTATCAGGGCACGTGTGATAATGAGTGCAAATTGGATTGCAATTTATGTTCTGACCATCCTGTTATGCAGATGTTTACGAGTTTGATGCCAGGCATGTTGTTTTTCACCGGTGGAACGCCTTCAGAAGGTGTTCCTGCAACAAATGTGCTTCCAGCAGGTTGGATTTCTATGAAATGTTTCAAATGCCAGCCAAATGATCCCAGGATGCAGTGCAGGTGTCCTCCAGGATATCTTGGCACGCCTCCAGATTGCGTTGTATGTGACGCATCTTCAACGCTTCCTGAATGTAGGAGGATGGAATGATCTTTACCACATTAGCATTGGGTTTGCTTCAGGCAGTGGTAGGTATTTTTGTTAGCGCTTTTGTCATTTGGCTGATTGTTGACAGGATTTTTCGTTTTGCAACGTTTGAGAAAGCAGGTTTTAGGACTGCGCTTGAAGTAGCAGTAGTTTCTACAGTAATAAGTTTTGGCGTCAGCCTTGTGCTTGCTTTCATGCCTGGCATTTCTTTTGTTGGCGGAACAGGCATCTTGCTTAGCGCGTTGATTGTTAACATTGTAGTTATGTTGTTCTTGATAAAGAACTTTTATGATTTGCCGTGGGGCGAGGCAGTGATTTCCTGGCTGACTGTTGCAATTGTAAGCACAGTTGGAAGCATTCTGGTAAACAGTTTGCTGGGCTTTTTGACTGCTGTTCTTTAGAATAGTTAGCTTTAAATAACGAGTTCTATGCCAGCTGGGCATGGCTACAAAAGCGCGTGCAATCGTTATAATGATTGTTTGCACGGTATTTACTGCAGTAGGCCAGCTATTCTATAAGCTTGGCGCAAACCTTCTGCCGGCCATTTTTACCAATTGGCAGTTGTTTGCTGGCTTTGCAAGTTATGGTCTTGGTTTAGTGCTCTTTTTGCTCGCATTGCGCGGCGGAGAGGTAAGTGTACTGTATCCTATTATCTCAACGTCATACATATGGACGAACATTCTTGCGGTTGTGTTCTTGGCAGAAAGCATTTCTCCTTTGAGATGGACAGGTAGCTTTGTCATAATGATTGGTATTTCATTGATTGGCATTGGGAGTAAGAAAAATGGCAACTGAACTGTGGGCAGTTGGTTTGTCGTTATTGTCAGTAGCTATAGGTGCTATGGGGCCGATATTGTTGAAAACGGGTGCCGATGGGCTGTCATTGAACATTAAAGTTCTATTAAGAAACAAGCACTTGTTTGGCGGGTTGTTCTTGTACGGCGTGGCAACAATTGTGTATCTTTTATCTCTGCGCGGAGGAGACCTTTCCGTACTATACCCCTTGGTTTCTCTCAGTTACCCAGTTGTATCAGTGTTATCCGTATTCTTGCTGAATGAGAGAATGAATAAGTGGAAATGGGCAGGAATAGCACTAATAATACTGGGCGTTTCTATAATAGGCATCGGATAGATTTTATTCTTTAATTTTATTCGTGACTAGCGTTTTCAATTTTGTTATGATTTCAAGTGCAATCGGTGCTTTGCGGTCATGATAATCTTTCTTGATGACAAATCCTTCGTAGGCGATACGGTTTCTGGTTTTCCTGAGTTCATCAATAATCTGGATTTCGTGTTCAGTAATTTGTTTGTTGTAAGTCGCGCGGAGATAGTCGATGAGCGTGGTATGGCTTAGTGCCTTGTATCCATCTACTGCAAGGAGCGCAGTCAGAAGTTCCTTGATGACTTCATAATATGCTTCAATAATGAGTGTGGAGAACTCCGCAGAATCTTTGTTTCTCGCATCTTTTAGGCGGATTTCAATCTGTATGAGCAAGTTCTTTGCTCGTTCAGGGTTTGGCGTCATTTTGATGAGGTCTTCCATTAAAACACCTTCAGATAACCTGAAAGAATTATTCCATTTATAATGTTATTTTTGAGTTCATTGCTGAGTTCGCTGAATTTTTTCACAAACAAAGGGGAAATCTTGCGGTTGAGGAGCTTTTCATATTTTTTAAGATCAAGCTCGGTTTCTTCAGCAAGGATGGCAAGGTCGATGTCGCTGGTCTCGATGTCTTCTCCACGGCTTGCGCTTCCAAACAGGATGATGGCGTCAGGGCTGCATTTGTCAGCAATATGTTCCAGTAATCCGTTTTTCGTAAGTTCGATTGCCAGAGACCATTTTTTCTGGCTCTTAAACAAGTGAGCATCGCGTATTGCGCGATAGCTCGGGTAGATTCCTTTCTTTGATTTTGCGACAAGCCCTTCTGCTTCTAATTCTTGAAGGTACTTCTTTGTTGAAGGCGGGGCAATTTTCACCAATCTGCTGATTTGTCGCAATTGGAAGTCTGTGGTCGGCTGCTCGAAAAAGAGCTTCAACACTCGATATTTGTTATTATTTTGTAACATTTGTAATCAAATAATAACAACTGTTATATAAATGTTACGCTTTGTGCTTCCTTGCTCAGTGTCTTTTCTTCCATTTGGCCTGGGCAGCTCTGCACGCGTCAGCAGGTTAACAGCACTCAAAAATAGAAAGCTTTATATAGTGAATAGTATTTCGTACTGTCAAGTGACTAAACATGGGCGGATTCATTAAAAATTTGGAAGATGCAGTGAAGGGTGTTACCCTTGCAGCACTCTTAGGAACGTCAATGTTTAGCTCTGCTTCTGAAACGCCTGCTTTTGCTCAACAGCAAAATAAGTTGCAGGACCAAAAGAAAGTTCAGGAAGCGAAGAGAGATGAAGTTCCTGATGATACTACTCAGGATTTTAGGACAGAGCAGATTAAGAAGGCATTTTCTGAAGATTACAAGAAAAAGGATATTGCATCAAAACTCGCGCTTGCTGACAAGCTTTTTAAGAGCTCAGAAGATCCAAAGAACGATCCAGTATTGCGCTTTTGCCTTATTCGTGAAGGAATGAGAGCTTCTGCAGAAGGTCTTGATTTGGATAAATCATTTGGTTTTGCTGAAAGATTATCAGAATCATACAGAACAACTGGTCTTGGATTTAAGTGTGAGTCGTTTAACCTTGCGCGAAAACTCGTCACTAATGCCGAGCAGGCCACATCAGTTGGTGGGGCTGGTTATGATTTGGCAACTGCAATTTACATTGTTAGTGATGTTAATTCTGCAATTAAAATCGCATCTGATGCTAAGGGATTGCCTAAGCTTCCAAAAGATGCATTGCCAAAATTCACAGAGTTAATTTCAGAAATGACTCAGTATCGTGACGCAGAACTTGCATTGTCCGTCAATCCTAATGATGCAAAATCTAGTAACATTGTTGGACGGCATACTGCATTTAGGGCAGGAAAGTGGGAAGCTGCAAAAGACATAATGAGAAAAGGAAGCGATGAAGATCTTAAATTGATTATTGATTTTGAACTTGCAAACCCTGACAATATTGAATCGCAGTATGGTTTGGCAACGAGGTATTTTGATTCTTCAAAGAAGCTGAAAGGCTTTGAAAAGGACCAATATGTCCAGCGCGGCCTATACTGGTGCGATGAAGCTCTTCCAAAAGCCAATGCGCTTATGAAAGCAGACATCGAGAAAAAGATGAAAGAGTTTGGAAGCCCTGCAACAAAAGGTCTTGTTGACTTGTTGAAGATGGTTGATGTTGAGAAGGATT
>CAZNFZ010000111.1:0-2928 GCA_964572665.1 uncultured Methanosarcinales archaeon | reverse complement strand
TGTGTTTTCATTGACAAGGAGTTGCGAATCTTTAAAATCGTACATATTGAATAATCTCATATGCAGTTCAAAGTACATACCAAGGCGCATCCTAACGTTCCAAAATATGCAAGCACTGATTACGATTTCGCAAAGAAGTTTTCAGCACAGCTGCATGTTGAATTAGGCGACTTTGTCAAGGCAGTTGTCTTGTTTGGAAGCACGGCACGTGAAGAAAAGCCGCTCTATGGTGAAAGAGATATTGACATTCTAATAATAATTAATGACTTGACACTCATTTTAAGCAACGAAGTTATCGAGACATACAGGGTTATTGTAGAAAATACTGCTGCAAAGATAAGCAAGCGGATGCACATTACCACATTGAAGATGACCAGCTTCTGGGAATATGTCAGAATAGGAGACCCGATTGCAATTAACATGCTCAGAGATGGTGTTCCTCTTTACGACGCAGGATTCTTTGAGCCAGTACAGCAATTATTGTTCCAAGGAAGAATCAGGCCTACAAAAGAAGCAATCTGGACTTATTTTGCCCGCGCGCCTGCAACTATACACAATGCGGACTGGCACGTCCTACAAGCAACACTTGATTTGTACTGGGCAGTGTGCGATTCAGCGCACGCTGCTTTGATGAAGTTAGGAGAAGTGCCTCCAACGCCCAGCCACCTCGCAGAATTAATACACCAACGACTTGTCAAAACCGGACATGTTCCACAAAAATATGCTGACTTAATGGACATGTTCTTCAAACTGCAAAAAAAGATTGTGCACCGTGAGATTCAAGAGTTAACTGGCAGGCAGTTTGACGAATACAAAAAACAAGCGCAGGATTTTGTGCATGTCATGCAGAAAGTTGTAGAACAGCGCTAGACTTCTCTAAGAATCTCAGGTAAAGTTCTAATCTTGTAATGTGGCACATCACAAGCCTTATGGTCCCTGCCGTGGTGTGCGTATAAATAATTTGCAGTTCCAATCATATCGTTCTCGTTATCGCCAATAGCGACAATTGAGTCATACATTTTTCCATTGACAAACTCATCAAGATTTTGTTTTTTTGTTTTTGGCGCGTTTTTGCCAGCAATGCCGATTGCAGTTCCGTTAGGGAAAAAAGATCCAATACGAATTGTATCAAGAAACATCCGCATCGCTTCAGGATGCGAATTTGAGATGATAACTTGGTCGTGACCGGCTTCTTGTATTTTTTGAAGCACTTCGTGCACTCCATCATTTGGCTTGATGTATTTCGCAACAATATCCGGACGCTCGGCAACCATGTCAATGCATGCATTTTCAAGCCCAACCCAGGCTGATTTTGGCTCATCCGGCAGCAAATGAGAAAAATACTCTCCCCAACGCCTGCCGGTCAAACGAGCGGCCTCGCTAACAGTCAAACGCCTTGCATAGCCATGTTTTTTCAAAATAGTGTTAGTGTATTCACGCACAGCTTCATCGTTTCCTGTTTCCATAGTGCCGTGAAAATCCCACGCGAACAGCTTACTCATACAGTTTTGGGCTTCAAAGGGGGTATATTTTGCTTGCTACTAGAAGTTATATATTTTATATAAAAATGGAAAGGCTTAAATACCTACCTGCCATTAACTAGCTTGTTGAGGCTCTATGGAAACTAAAATGTTAAAGATGGTGCAAGACCCGTGTTTCGGCAAGAAATACGAAACACATGTCCAGTGCCCAACCTGCTGGATTAAGAAATCCTGCCTGATAACTTTCAGGAACCGGAAATAGAAAATCTTCTAATTTTCTAAGCATCAAACTTCTCACGAAGTTTGATCAATAATAACCCTTAAAGTCGACGTGTAGCTTCCGGCAATCGTATTCTGCGGAATTTTCAAACTAACTATTGATTCATGTTCTGTGAAAGGCTCAATTGCAAACTCTGAAGGCCCATCCAGGGAGACTGCGCTTTTTGGAATGGTGAAGTTCTTGTAATGAAAGTCGTTGAAGACAAGCTTAATGTTGATGGCAAGTGCGCCATTGTTCTTAATCGATAACGTAGCTTCAGGAGCCAAATTAAGAGATTTCGAAACTTCTATACTTGGAATTGAAATGGTAACATTTGCCGTAATCGGCACTGGAATGCCATCCTGAAAATCAGGCACTGCCTCAATGAAGTCCTTGCTGTTATCATTGGTATCTGCAGTTCTGAGTAAGGCTTTGCCCACGCCCACCATAGCGGCTGGCGAGCCTTCAAACAAGCCAGATTCGATAGCTTCCTCATCACCCCAGCCAACCGCATCAATGACTGTGATATTTGAAAGCAATGCAATGCCGCTGTCAGAATTACCCAAAGTTAACTTTTCTTCATAATCAGCAGACTTCCAGCTGGAATCATCCTTATTTGCGTTCCAACCCTCATCAGTAACAAGAAAAGACTGGCCGGGCTGCAAAACAACAGCTGCCGGGATGGTAGCATCAGAGTCAGAACTCTCAGTTTTCAACACCCAGCCAGAAATGTCAACAGCAGAAACGCCATTGTTAAGCAATTCTACGGCTTCCCCACCACTTTCAGTGCCAATAGGATCATACAAGACCTGATTGATTACAACGCTCGCCACGGCCGAAGGAACGAGCAACAACATCAAGAGCAAATATTTCATTTTTATCACCAGTTTTTACAGAAGCAGAACTAATTAAAGAGTTTATCGACGAGAAACTTGAAAGGTTTACGTGATGTGTTGGAATAAAATAAGAAATTAAGATAAAAAACTGAAAAAAAAGATTAAAAATAAAAATTAATTATCGCGCTTCTTGCGAACCATTACGACAACAAGTGCCACAATAGCGGCTGCAATCAAGACGCTCAACACTGCCAAGAAAGCAACATATGCCTTGCCTTCGGTAAGGCTTGTCTGCTTCTTTGGAGCTGCCTGAGCCTGGCCTGCAGGTATTACTGGCTGTTGTGAAACAACA
>CAZNFZ010000110.1:0-3563 GCA_964572665.1 uncultured Methanosarcinales archaeon | reverse complement strand
CTTCTTGAGGAGTTTCATCATCTGCCATTATAATCACCTTTTTTTGTTTAACAAAAAAAGACCAGTCGAACTTCGTTCGACTATGCCTTTTTTAACGTATATATTGAAAAATGAGCTAAGTTGGTATATAAACATTTCTACCTGTTGTATTCTCGCCTGAGAATACAATATTGCAATAAATCATAGTATTTTGAGTTTTTCTTTATGTGTTGCTTTAATGTGCATTCATATTCCATGTCTAATTTTTTGAGTAAATTCTCACTAGCCGTGTTTCCTGGTACTACTGTTGCATAAATTTTGTTGAGCTTCAATCTTTTAAAGCCTTGTTGCAATAATAGTTTTGAAGCTTCGCTGGCTATTCCTTTGTTCCTGTATTTCTTGGCAGTTGCATAAAAAAGTTCTGCGCGATTGTCTCTTTTATCTATTGCCAATCCTACCCAGCCAGCGAAATTCCCTTGATATTCTATGGAATATTTGTAAGTGCTCCCCTCTTTCCATTGCTTAATCGCGCGCTTCATTTGTTCTCTCGCCTGCTTTTTTGTAAAGGGGTGTTTTATACGCGTCCATCTGGCTATTTCTTTATCCTGTGCAATACGCCAGAAGTCTTCTGCATCGCTCATACGATGCTTGCGCAACATAATATTTTTCCCGACTATTTTTTCCAGCATCTTAACCTTTGAATTCTTTTCTTAGAATACAGTATTGGCCGACATCAATGTATTTCCCGTTCTTTTTTGTATCGTAACGAAGCCAAGCTTCGTATTTCATGCCAAGTTTTTTCATTACTCGTTCACTTTTTTCGTTTCCTTCGAGATAGCGGGCGTATATTTTATTCAATTTTAATCTTTTGAAGGCTTCATTCATGAGTAATTTTGCCGCTTCTGGAATTAATCCTTTTCCCCAATGCGGTTTGCCTATCCAATAGCCAAGTTCTGCCTTGTCATCTCCTTTGACATGAAGTCCTATTGTACCTGCCAGTTTTCCTTCATATTCTATCTCATATATGTAATCTGTTTTGTTTTTCCATTTTTTAGCGGCGTCGTTTACAAACCCAACCGCATCTTTTTTCTTATAAGGGTGAGGCATCGCGCTAATCCATTTTGATATTTGGCGGTCTTTGCAGTAGTTTGTAATCGCATCTACATCGCCCATTCTGGGTCTCCTCAGGATTACGCGCCCGCCAACAATTCGTTCAAGCATAATCTCAAAATGCTTTGTCGACTATAAAAAATCTGCTAATCACAACGCTTTTAAAGGGACGGCTGGTTTGTTCGAGGCAGGTGAAGACACAATGACTTTTAACTTAGAAGCTACTCTGTTCAGGTTTGAACAAGTCGACCCTCTTTTTGATAATTTGCAGGTTTATCCTGCAAAACACGTGTATGTGTCTTTGGCTAATGCGTGGTTAGAACTTGATCGTGAACGTACTGGCCAAAATGTTCCGTTTAATATTGTGGGCGCTTCTATTCCAGGCGCATCAAATGGAGATTGGCAAGATTGTTTAGTGAAGTTGTTTGACTCTCGCATGGTGCCAGTTGAGGCGCGCCCGGCTAAAAATAGGAAATTGAATTCTGTTACCCCAATTAGCATAAAGACCTTGATATGTGCTTTATCAAAAACGCATGAGACAACGCGCAAACCCCCGCGGAATACACCTAGTGTTATAATTCAAGATATTTCCGTTCTGTCAGAGCAGTTGATGACTTTTTCACATTGGTTGAATAGTTATCATGATAAGCGTTTGGAATTGTGTTTTTATTCAGGAAATAAGAGGGCTTATTTATTGTTGCAAAAACCCCATACTACTAACGATACACCATATCGTATTGTGGGTTCTACTCCAGAGGGCGACATAACCAGTTTCTTGGCTGACTTGTTCAATGATAGCCATCGGGTTAAAGCGTATGCTTCAAGCAAATGTCATAATATAGAATGGAATCTTTCTGCTCCAAAAGTGCTTGACGAGTTTGTCTTGAACGTTACGCAGAAATACGACGAGAAGCGGCGTCATGTTAAAGAACTTCAATAATCAAATCCGCACTCTTTGACATGGTTACGTTCTCTGCAATTAGAATTCCATTCCATGTCCGCCCATGCCTGGTGGCATTTGCGGTGGCTGGCTTGCCTTGCCGCCGGCGATTACATCGTCAATGCGCAGTATCATCTGCGCGACTTCTGATGCTGAGCTCAAAGCTTGCGTTTTGATTTTTAATGGCTCTATAACGCCTGCTGCCCAGGAATCTACAACTTTGCCTTTGAAAACGTCAACACCATACCATTTTTGGTTTTTCTTGTCGTGTGCTGCTTTCAGTTCAACGAGAATGTTAATTGGGTCCATGCCTGCGTTTTCCGCAAGTGTTCTTGGAATAACTTCAAGCGCGTCCGCAAATGCAAGTACTGCAAGTTGTTCTCTTCCTGACAATGAGTCTGCGTATTTGCGGAGTCCTTTTGCAACTTCTATTTCTGGTGCTCCTGCTCCTGCAACGACCTTGCCATTTTTCAGTGCTGCTGCAACGTCGCCGATTGCGTCTGTCATGGCGCGCTTTGCTTCATCTACAACGTGTTCAGTTCCGCCTCTGACCAAGATAGTAACTGCTTTTGGATTTTTGCAACCGGTTACGAATGTCATTTCATCGCTTCCAATTTTTTTCTCTTCAATTGTGCCGGCGCTGCCGAGGTCTTTTGAGCTTAAGTCTCTGAGAGAAGTAACAATGCGTGCTCCTGTTGCGCGTGCCAGTGCTTCCATGTCTGATTTCTTTACACGTCTGGCAGCATAAATGTTCTTTTTAGCCAGGAAGTGCTGTGCCATGTCATCTATGCCTTTTTGGCAGAACACTGCATTTGCGCCTGATGCGTCAATTTTGTCAACCATATCAGAAAGCATTTTTTCTTCTTGTTGCAGGAAGTCCTGCATTTGTAATGGGTTTGTTATTTGAATTTTTGCATCAATTTCTGTGTCTTTAATTTCAAGTGCTGAATCCAGTAATGCGATTTTTGGTTTTAAAATCATTTTTGGCATTCCCGGGTGTACTGCTTCTTTTTCAAGAACAATTCCTTGGATAAGCTCAGTGTCTTCTACTGATCCGCCGGTTCTTTTTTCGAGTTTAATGTTCTCTTTGTCAAAATGAGTTTGTCCGTCAATGTGGTCCATGACCAATCTTACAGCTGAAACGGCAATAACAGACAGTTTTTCTTTGGCGCTTTCTGCTCCTTTGCCTGTAAGCGCTGTTTCCGCTATTTTCTGCAAGAGACGTATGTCATCAGGCTTTACATCTTCTGCTATTTCGTTGAGTATTTCCTGTGCTCTCTCTTCTGCCATTCGGTAGCCGCGTGCGACAACTGTTGGATGTACGTTTTGGTCAAGCAGTTCTTCTGCGCGTCTCAATAATTCGCCTGCAATAACAACTGCAGTGGTTGTTCCATCGCCAACTTCTGCTTCCTGTGTTTTTGCAACTTCGACTATCATCTTGGCCGCAGGATGTTCAACTTGCATTTCTTCAAGAATTGTAACGCCATCATTTGTGATAGTAATGCCGCCCATGCCGTCAACAATCATCTTGTCC
>CAZNFZ010000109.1:0-4845 GCA_964572665.1 uncultured Methanosarcinales archaeon | reverse complement strand
AAGGTTGCCTAATCCAAGTATTGCGCTGCCGTCGCTCACAACGGCAACAGAATTTCCTTTGACTGTGTGCGTGTAAACTGAAGATGGCTCTGCTGCTATTTTCTTGCATACTGCGGCAACACCAGGCGTGTACGCAATGCTCAAGTCGTCTCTGTTTGCAAGAGGAAGTTTTGATTTTATCGCTACTTTCCCTTTTTTCTTGTGTGCGTCTATTGATTTTTCGTAAACGTCCATGTGGAAATAAAACAAATAGCTTATTTAAGAATGTTATGACAAATTTTATATAACGTACGACAGATTGGAAGATTATGAAAAAAAGAGCACGTCAACTGCCAAGCTGGCTTGAAGGAGTTGAGCACTTTGTTGACATTTCTATTCCATTCATGCTAGTCATGTTAGCAGTTCTTATCGTGCTTGAATTTTCTGACTTGATTGACCCTCATCACGGTTTTATTCTAGGCCTTGACTATTTTATCATCGCATTTTTCGTTCTTGATCTTTCATTCAAGTGGTACAGAGTGCACGACTCGCTGAAATTCATAAAATTGTATTGGATTGACTTGTTAGCAGTTTTTCCATTTTACACAATATACCGTCTTTACAGCTACACTGCTGAGATTGTGTTCGCTACTGAGCAAACGCAGAAGCTAGTGCACGAAGCCGCGCTGTTAAAGGAAACAAAAGTTATTCAGGAGGCAGAAAAAGGCGCCAAATTCATCAAGGAAGGAAGGTTCATCAGAGTGCTTGCCCGAACGCTCAGAGTTTTAAGAGCTAGATGGTATGTTGCAAGCTGGCATATGCACGCCGCATCAAGTATCAGTCATAAGAAAAAGCGCTGACTAGAATTCAAATTATTATTATCCCGTCAAGTTTTCTAAGCGCTTTAATCGCATAGCCGAGCTTGTGACTGCTGCGCGCGTAAACAGTCATTATAGACTCTCCTTTTTTCACCAGATCTCCGCAATGTTTGTGAAGTAAAATTCCGGCATCAGGATCTACGGGCGCTCCTGCCATTCGCGCGATTTTTGCAATTGAAGAATTTTCAATTGTGCGTATTCTGCCTGCCTTTTCTGCCCGGAAAACATATGTTTTTCCAGCAGGTTTTAGGCTTTCAGGCTCTGGCATTTTGCCGCCTTGTGCTTCTACTATGCGTGTCATCGCACCGTATGCTGCACCAGTGGAAAGCAATCGATGTGCCATTGCAGTGCCTGTACCTTTGCGCGCTTTGCCGACAAATTCTAATAATAATCCTGCCATCCAGATGCTTTTCTTAACCAAATCAGACGGTGCGCGTCTGTCGCATTTTAATGACCATAATACGTCTCGTGCTTCAAGCACTGAGCCGATTCCATTTCCAATTGGTTCTGAACTGACAGTGATGATTGTTTTTATTTTGATTTTAAGTGCGTGCCCAATTTCTGCAAAATGCTTGCTAAGGTGTTTTGCTTCACGCTTCGTGCCCACTTTGGTTCCTCTGCCAATCGGAATTTCCATCAGGAGGTGTGTTGCTCCAACGCTTGATTTTTTTGCCATGATACTTGCAAGCATTTGTCCTTCTGCATCAATGCTTAATGGATGCTCAACTTGAATAATTCGGTCGTCTGCTGGTGCGAGGTTTACTGCTCCTCCCCAGATGATGAAGCCGCCAACTTCATCAATAATTTTCTTCAATTTGTGAATGGGCATGCTGACGGGGCATAAAACCTCCATGGTGTCTGCAGTGCCTGCAGGGGATGTTATTGCTCGGCTGCTTGTTTTTGGCACGATGCATCCTGCTGCAACAAGAATGGGAACGATAAGCATGGTTGTCCTGTTTCCAGGCACGCCTCCTATAGAGTGTATGTCAACAATTGGGTACTTGTTGAATTTAAGCATGTCTCCTGTTTCAGCCATTGCTTTGGTGAGCGCTACAATTTCTTTCATGCTCATGCCGCGGGTGTAGCTGGCTATGACAAAACTGGTGAGTTCCACATCAGTAAGCCTGTTTGCCACAATGTCATCAACAATTGTTCTGAGTTCTTTTGGTGTTAGTCTTTTGCCGTCAAGTTTATTTCTGATGTACGTAATGCTTTCTGGCTTGTCTGCAATTTCTATTCTGACTTTATCACCATCTTTTACGTTCAGGGCATTAAGCACTTCTTCGAACAATCCAATGTGTCCTGGAGGTACTGCTTTTTTGCTTTCTGCGATGTCGAGAATTGCCACAGTTCGTTTGCTGTTCTTTTTGAGCACGATTCTATCCATATGATGCAAATCAAGTTCATGCGCATCTTTCTTGTTTAGAATGACGACCTGGACATCACCGGTTGCTATATCCATGTCTTTGACTTTCAGTTCCATCGTTTAATGCCGTCTGCCATGCGGTTTTTTGTGCATGTGACCTAAAATGTCCACTTCCAGTTCTTCGATGTGTGGCCTTCTTTCGCGCTCGTATATTTCAAGAAGTGTCTGGAAGAGTGCAAGTACAATAGGTCCGACAATAATTCCGATTAATCCAAAAGCAAACAATCCGCCTAAGATTCCTATTACGATAAGTAGCGGGTGCACGCGTGCCCTGCCCGCAACAATGACTGGCTTCAGGATATTATCAACGGTAGATATGATAAGTAGTCCGAAAAAGAACAGCCCTGTGCCTTTCCAAATAAGTATTGTGTCTGATTGCACATACCCGGTGATGCCTAAAAAGAGGCTTGCGGGCAGCCAGACAACCCAAGTTCCTACGAATGGAATGAGTGCAAAGAAAGTCATTACGATGGCCCACCAGATGAAATTTTGTATTCCAAATAGCCATAATCCGAACGCGCCGAGCGTTCCTTGCACGAGCGCAACCACGAAACTTCCGTAAATCACGGCATACGTAACATCTCCGAATTGTTTGACTATCTGTTCCTGATGGTGAACTTTGAGTGGTGCTACTTTAGCAGCACGGTTGATGAAGTCTTGCCCATCTTTAAGCAAGTAATAGATTGTGAACAGCACAACAACCAAGTGTATGACCAAGGCAGGCAGGGTAAAAATGAAACCACTGACTTTTTTAGTGATAAATGCCAGAACATCATTTAGCAAATTAAGCAAATATGATCTGACCGCATCTTCATGAAGTAGGCTGTTAATGTCATTGACAGACCTGCATATGAAACTGTCCTCATAGCAACGAGAATCGATAAGTTGACCCGCAAAAACTTGCTGTTTCAATCGCAGATATAGAAAATGGCTTTCAGTTGTTGCGTTTTTTATTACAAAAAAGGCAGGAATAGCAACGATAAGCACGATTAAAACTGCAGTTATAAATGCGGCCACTCCTTTATACTTGATGCGTTTTTGCATCCAATTGTATAATGGATAAAACACGAAGGCAAGTATGCTGCCGCTGAGTATGCTGGTCAGGAATGGAAATATGATGAATAGGCTGATTACTGCAACAACCGTAATCATTCCTACGAAGAAGTATTTACCTTGTGAACCATCTTTTAACATACATAAATAGTTCGCCCCTGTATTTATAAACGTTATGTCAAGAACCGCCATTATCGTCTTGTATAGGCGGTTCTTGAGCATGCTCAGAAATGCCAGAGACATTTCTGACATGCTCCGCAATATTTATAAGTCAGCTATTGGCGTGAATGTCATAGGAGCCCGTGGTCTAGCGGTTATGACGGCTCGTTGACGTCGAGCAAATCCCCAGTTCGAATCTGGGCGGGCTCATACTCAAATTTTTTTAAAGGCTCTACGCTATCCGCACAGATCAGCCAAACCGCAGTTTGGGTCTATCTGGGCGGGCTCATTTTTCTTATTTTTAAAATAAAAAAAATAAGAAAATTATTTCTTGAAGCTCAACAACGCCACAATAACTGAGAGCGCTCCGACAATAATTTGTATCCACGGAGTTCCTCCTGTTAAGGTGCTCAGCCACGAATAGAGCTTTGGTACTAAATGCACAAGACCGCCGATTAGCAGCAGCCACGGTGCCCATTTTTGTAAATCCGCCATGTTTTCTACCTCCTATGCTTTTTTAAATTCTCGCGCGCCTCGAATGCCGCGTGAAAGTCCGCCAAAATAGAATGGATAATTAGCAACTATATCGTACGAATGTTTAAAATAATCCACATTTATCCCTGTGAATCTAATTTCTACGTTGTCTTTATCGATGGCACGCTGCTCGAGTACTTCAGGGCGAGCAAGATACATGCGTAATTTAGAATACCCGCGAGCGTTCAATAAATTATCGCATCGCTTTGTCATATTGCCGAACAAAGCTCCGGCCAGCCGGTCATTTTCAAAATTTTGTGTGCCAACGGATAGTTCGTGTGGGCTTCCAGTAACTTCAACAATTCTGTCTTGCTTATCAGCCCGGCTGAGAATTTGTTGGACAAAATAATCTTTTCGCGGCAGCAGCCAGGTTTTGCTGCTTATGTGTGCAAAATGACCTTCTTGCGCTCGTGCCAAAATAATATTCTGCTCGGGATGAAGTGCATCATCGAAAGCAACAAAGTACTTGCCGCCAACATCTTTCAAGTATATTCCTGCAGTGCGTGTCGACAAATACTCACTGCCTGAAAGCTTTGTTTCAATTCCGCTGACAACAGCTTCGCGAACACTCCACAGTGTCGCATTAAAGTCAGAAGCGTATTTTACCGCCTCCGGTAATACAAGCCCGTTCTTGGATATTGGCGTGAATGCGGCCTTTTCCGAACTGGAGGCATCGCGCCCTTGATACTCTGGCCTTACCAGTTCGATGAACGTTGTATCGCTAAGCATGCCAGTCTTTAACGCAGAATTGTATTTATGACTGATGTACTGGAAGTACGACACTATATGTTTTTAGAAGCTGTCAAGTGTTCTTTC
>CAZNFZ010000108.1:0-3964 GCA_964572665.1 uncultured Methanosarcinales archaeon | reverse complement strand
CGAGAAGCACAACGATTGTTATTTTGTTCATAGTATCTCCCCCGTTTTAAGTAGGACTATTTTGTTACTATTGCAGGATACTCAAATCATATTTAAATTTTTACGTTGTCGAAGATATAGTACTGCGAGCAGAAGTTGTTTCATCCCTTTCTTGAGACAATTATGAAAGCAAATGCTGCAACGAGCGCATTAATTGCAATTGCGATGCCAAACTGCATGAAGAATACCGTCGGATAGAAGGTTATCAGCGTGCTGTCTGCTGAAAACATCCAGTTTCCCTGCGGAAAGAAAATTTTGTGGAAATTTGTAAAAAAAATGTCAAATGGGATGAAAAATGCCAGTAAAAGCAATAATACAAGCAATGCGCTGCCCCATCTGATGACTTTGCGCCAATTTTCAAACATGCAGAACGTTACAACAACCACCAAAAGTCCCAATATATAGTAGGCGTATGACAGCAGCTGGCTAACATCTCTAAGATGCGCTTGCTCATCAACTGTAAAAATAGCAGGCATTTCTGACTTGTGCTGAAAATACTGCAGCAACTGCCTGGTTGGCTGCACTGCATTCGGATTATCTAGTAATAGATAGGTGAAAGCAGGATCTGAGAGCAAAACAAACAGGCTGAGAAAAATGCAGAGAAACGGGAAAAAAATTATGCCGACAGCTATTTTCATTTTATTTTAGAGCCATCCGGTAAATCAACAACAACATTGCCTTTGTGCGTTTTGAGCGGTTTGTCGTTGTATACTGCAGTCTTATTTTTTGTTGTTAATTTGATTTTTTGGAAGTCTTCAATCGTTATTTGCTCAGTTTTTGGAGTTATTCCATCAATAAATGCTTGATCTCCTGCGTGTGCTTCTGGTGCTTCAAGCACTTTTACAACGCCGTCTTTTTCTGCTGCCAGCATCATTCCGTTGCTTTCAATGCCTCTAATGTTTGCTGGTTTGAGATTGCTGATGAAAATAATGTGCTTGCCTTTCAGCTGGTCCGGGGAGTAATATGGTTTCATTCCTGCCACTAATTGTCTTTTTTCTTCAGTGCCGACATCGAGCTGCAAAACGTATAACTTATCGGCGTTTGGATGTGGCGCAACATCTGCAATGTGCGCAACTCGCAAATTAAGCATTGAGAATACGTCTTCAACTTTTTTCTCGAGTTTTTTGAAAAGTATTTCCGGCTGAGCGATAACTCCTTTGGTTTTCTTGGTGAACTTGGCGTCTTTTATCTTACCAATTTCCTGCCCGAGTTGTGCAGCTATTTTTTCAGCGCTGCCCGGAATTATTGGCCAGACAAGAATGGATATAATTCGAAGATGCTCAACAAGTGTGTATAATATTGTGGCCAGGCGGTCTGCGTCGTTTCCTTGTTTCCAGGGTTCTGTGTCATTGACATACTTGTTGCACCTGCCAATGTAATTCCATATTTGTTCGATGGCGTGATTCCATTTGTAATTGAGCATTAATTCATTTAATTTTGCAATGTCTGGTATTGCTGCTTCTAATTCTCTTTCCTTGTCAGTTATTTGCCCGCACACAGGAATATTGCCGTGGAAGTTTTTGTGTACCAGCACTGATGCTCTTTGCAAAAGGTTGCCGAGCGCGTCTGCTAAATCGCCATTGTTTCTCTGAATTAAAGCTTCTTCTGAGAAGTCGCCGTCTTCACCTGCGGGCACATCTCTAAGTAAAACATATCTGAGAGGGTCTGCTCCGTAAGTGTCAGCGACTTTCACCGGATCAATGACGGTGCCAAGTGATTTTGACATTTTCTGCCCGTTTACGGTTAAAAATCCATGGCTGAATATCGTTTTGGGAAGCGGGATATCAGCGGCAAATAATATGGCTGGCCAGATTACCGCATGAAACCAGGTTATGTCGCGTCCGATTACGTGGCATTTAGCCGGCCAGTATTTTTGGAATTTTGAAGTTGGGTATGAAACACCGCTAAGATAGTTCATCAGTGCATCAAACCATACGTAAATCACGTGGCTTTTGTCTTGTGGAACAGTTATGCCCCATTTGAACGTTGTCCTGCTGACACTCAGGTCTTTGAGCGGTTCTTTGAGCCTATTGAAAATTTCATTGCGTCTTGATTCTGGCTGGATGAAATCAGGATGCTGTTGAATGTGATTGATTATTCTTTGCCGGAATTCTGAGAGTTTGAAGAAGTAGCTTTCTTCGCTGAGATTTTCTACAGGCTTTTGGTGAGTTGGGCACAACCCATCAGGCACGTCTTTTTCAGTGTAGAATGCTTCGCAGCCGGTGCAGTATAATCCTGAATAGGTTCCTTTGTAAATAAGTCCTTTTTCAAAAACTTTTGAAAAGATTTCCGTAGCGGTTTTGACGTGTTTTTTGTCAGTTGTGCGTATGAACTCGCTATAGCTAATGTTTAGTTTCTTGCAAAGCTCTTCAAAATAAGCAGACATCTCATCAACGAATTGTTTAGGGGTCTTGCCGGCTTCCTTCGCTGTTTTCTCTATTTTTTGCCCGTGTTCATCAGTGCCTGTTAGAAAGAATACATCGTCACCGTTTAGAGTGCGCCAGCGCGCGAGCATGTCAGCTATTATTTTCTCATAGGCGTGACCAAGATGAGGACGTGCGTTCGGATAGTCTATTGCCGTAGTAATATAGTAGGTCTCTTTTGGCATATGAGAAAGCGATAAGAAGACACTTTTAAAGTTTCCCTTCATACCCACATTCAAGGCAGATTAAGACAGTATTTTCTTCTTCAGTATCAATGTGCACTGACTTGCATTTGGGGCATCTGAGCTTGGTTGCAGGGTCGCCTAAGTGTACCATATAATATGACAAGCTCCAGTCCTATATCAATTTTGTTACAATATGGAAAATAATTAATCTCACTCATAAAACAGTCGCCACCAAACAGTGACTACAAAACGAAAAGCTTATATACTTGCATATTTATGACTACTAACAGGTGACTACAAATGAGGAAATTACTGATATTATGGACGATTTTTGCATTCTGTCTTAGTACTGTTTCCGCTCTGCAGGTTTCAAGCCCTGCGCTTGGCGGCTCAGCGACTAACCCAGAATCAGATGTGAGCGCAACTTTTACTATTACAAACAACGACAACGTTGTTTTGACAAATTTTGTAATTACGTCAAATGCTGACGCTAAATACAAAGTAATTTTTGAAAACAAGCCAACTTCTATCGCGCCAGGCAATTCAGCAGTAGTCACTCTGAAAGCTTTTGTGCCGAAAGATTTTGGCGCTGGAAAAAAACAGATTGGCAGTGTTACCGTCACCGCAAACACTCCTGCTGCACCAAATCCTCCTCAAAATCAGACTCCTCAACAGGTCATCATACCAGTTGGTATGAGCGCTGCAAATGATTGCGGCGAAAACACTCCTGCATTAAACAGCACGATTATAGGCCAATGGCACACTGGCGCTTGCGACTGGAAGAATGACATTGAAGTCAAGTATCCAGTTCAGGGCGCGGTTGACGGCGGCTGGGCAAGATTGCATTCAAACCAATTTAACAATTACTGGGTAAGCACCATTGGTGCTGACTGCGGCGGACAATCACAGAGTCCTCCAAACGGCTGGTTGAACGGTGGAAAAATACACACTGGTCCTGGCTTGTGTGATGGGCAGATTGAGCTTCCTTCAGCAGACTCTGGATGGGTGGGCTTTTACACAAACCCTGAAGCTGACGGTAAATTAATACTCGTTATCGCTGAAGACAACTGCGGCGGCGGAATACAAACTGTTCCGACAACCGGCGTTGTTTTGGGTAAAGTAAGCACTGGTCCTCACATTTGTGATGGCGTTCCAGAAGCATATTCATACTCAGGCGCTGCTATAGATAGCGGTTCAATGTACGTTGTGTACATGCCTATTGATCATACTCCTTCAAATTCCCTCCCGATAGGAGCGTTCGAAACCTTAAGCTGGGCTTCTTTGTCCGGCTGGGCTTTCGACGAAAATGCACCTTCA
>CAZNFZ010000107.1:0-3539 GCA_964572665.1 uncultured Methanosarcinales archaeon | reverse complement strand
TTTTTGCACTATTGGCATTCTGGTTGGTCCGCCAACAAGAACGACTCGGTTTAGGTCTTTTATTCCCAGTTTTGAGTCTGAGTGTGCCTGGTCGACTGATTTCTTGCAGCGCTTTACTATTGGGTCGACAAGTTCATCGAGCTTTGCTCGGGTGAATTTCATCTGCAGGTGTTTTGGTCCTGCTTGTGTAGCTGTGATAAATGGCAGGTTGATTTCTGTCTCAAGTGTTGTGCTGAGTTCGATTTTCGCTTTTTCTGCCGCTTCTCTGATTCTCTGCATTGCTACAGCGTCTTCGTTCAGGTCTACTCCTGATTCTTTCTTGAATTCGCCAGTTATGTAGCTAATTATGGCATTGTCCATGTCTGTGCCACCCAGTTGCGTGTCTCCTGAGGTTGCAACAACTTCAAAGACTCCTTCTGAGAAGTCCATGATAGTAACGTCTAAAGTGCCTCCACCAAGGTCAAACACTAGGATTTTCTGTTGCTGGTTCGCTTTGTCAAGGCCGTATGCAAGTGCTGCGGCTGTTGGTTCGTTGACAATTCTAACAACTTCAAGTCCTGCAATTGTTCCTGCGTCTTTGGTTGCTTGTCTTTGGTTGTCGTCAAAGTATGCCGGCACTGTAATAACTGCTCTCTTGACTGGCTCTCCTAAGAACGCTTCCGTGTCTTTTTTGATTTTTTGGAGAATAAACGCAGAAATCTGCTGCGGCGTGTATTCTTTGCCGTGAATTTGGTACTTGAAATTTGTGCCCATCTTTCTTTTAGCAGCATATACGGTACCGTGCGGGTTTGAAACAGCCTGTCGTCTTGCTGGTTCTCCAACAAGTAACTGGCCGTCTTTCGTGAATGCGACAAATGACGGGAATGCTTTGCCGTACATTGACACTCCTTCTGCTGAAGGGATTATCTTTGGCCTGCCAGCTTCCAATACTGATGCTGCAGAGTTTGATGTTCCTAAGTCGATTCCAATTATTTTTTCTTGTGCCATTTTATTTTTCTCCGCTGGATTTTCCAGCACTAACTTTTACTTTAGCATACCTGATAACTTTGCCATTCATGGTGTATCCTTTTTGGAGTTCATCCACAATCGTGTCTTCAGGCTGTTCGCTTTCTACTTTGAGCAGGACTTCGTGCCGGTATGGGTCAAATTTTTGACCGACTACTTTTATGTGTTCAACGTGTTCTTCATGCAAAATCTTGTGTAAGTTTTTGAAAATCATCGCAATGCCTTTTCGCGCTTCTTCTGGTACGTCTTTAAGCGTCACCAGGGCGCGTTCAAAGTCATCGAAGATAAGCAGGAGTTTGACAATCAGTTTTTCTGATGCCATTCCTGCGTATTCTTTGCGCTCTTTCTCAACGCGTTTGCAGTAGTTTTCAAATTCTGCCTGCAGGCGTTTCAAATGGCCTGTGTAGTCTGCAATGACTTGTTGGCTTTTGGCCAATTCTGCCTTGAGCTGCTCAATTTCAGAGGGCTCTTTCTTTTCAGTCTTAGTATCGTTTTTATCCATTATACCATACCCACATTGGTTGACTTTACGTCAACAGAGTTGAGTATAACCTGCACTATTATATAAACCTTTCGCTAAAAAGAGCAAAGTTTATATATTTGCCCCACCAACCAATGGCCAACACTCAGAGGTGAACTATTATGGCGCAAGAACAAATTAACTTGAATATTAGCGAAGGAGAGCCTTTTTTTGCTCACGAAGTCACGGTAAACTTTACTCCGACCCAGCTTACGTTGGATATGAAGTGTATTACCCCTAGAACTGATCCTAGAAGCAAAAAGCCAAGCTTCCATTTGAAGCACAACGTAGTTATGATGGATCCGTGGCACGCAAAGGCATTCTTGGAAGTATTGTCAAGCGTTGTCAAGAAGTATGAAGATGAATTCGGCAAGATACTAAAGCCCAAAGCTCTTTTGAAAGCTGAGAAGAAGCAAAAAGAAGTTATGAAAGAAATGGGTGATAAAGTTCCAGATATCCCAACCTATATGGGTTAACTATGTTCGTCCGCCGAATAACGATAGTCAACGTGCGAAGGCCAACAGAAGTTTCTGTTAATGATGAACTTCAGTGGTTTGGGCATACGTTAGGCCTTTTTGGCGAACGCGATCGTGACAAATCTTGTTTTCGTATTTTTATTGAATTAATCAAAGCCATAAAGGCTACTGGCGGTTTGTCAAGCGACGAATTAGCAGACAAATTAGGCCTTACAAGAGCAACAGTCATCCATCATTTGAACACTTTAATGGAAAGAGGTATTGTCAAACACGAAGGTAACCGCTACATAATGCGCGGCGACAAGCTTTCTCTTTTAGTTGATGACTTGCAGCGTGACATGGAAAGGGCTGTTTCTGAAATGAGGCAGGCCGCTAAAGAACTTGACAAGCTGCTGAGGTTATAATGGAGAAAAAGACCATTCACCCAAAATCTCCCGCTGAATGGCGCAAATGGTTGCAAGAGAATCACGATAAGGAAACTAAAATCTACGTCATAAAATACAAGCGCCACACCGGCAAGCCAACAATTTCTCACCAGGAATCTATGGATGAAGCTATTTGTTTTGGCTGGATTGACACAACAATTAACCGGCTAGATGATGAGCGATATATGCGCTGCTTTGCAAGAAGAAACAAGAACAGCAAGTGGAGCAGCTCGACGATAAAGTATGCCCAGCGCTTAATTAAGGAGGACAAAATGTCGCCTGCAGGCCTAAAGATGTACAAGGAAGGTCTGCAAAAACCGTTAATAGATGCCGGCTTGTCTAAGAATCCTGATGTTCCTGCTGATTTGAAGAAAGCTCTAGATAATAACAAAACCGCTTTGAAATTCTTCAACAGTTTAGCTCCTTCTTACCGAAGAAGTTACATCTACTGGGTTGCAAGAATCAAGGGCAAAGAAACAAGAGAGCGTACGATTAAGAAAGTTATTGAGCGCTGCAAGAAGGGATTAAAGCCCGGATTGTAATATTTCTTACTATGCGAAAGAATTAGATTGTTTTTGCAATTGTAAGTAAAAGTTTAGAAATAGATAATTAAAAAATAATTAAGAAAAATTAAAAGCTTTCCCATCGCACGAAGAGTGCGTAGGCTACCAGGCCAATTATCACGACTGCGATAACTATGCCTGCTTTGACAGCTGCTGAGTTTGCTGAAATCTGGAATGTAAATGCATCCTTGACTTTCTGCATGAACTTCTGCATCTTGCTTTGTTCAACATCAGCTGTTACTGGAACAGTTGTTTCGTCAGTTTCTTCAACTGGCTGAACAACTGGCACTTTTGGTTTGGTAACAACTTTTGGTGCTTTTGGCACTCCAGTGAAATTGAACAGTGGCAATGGCAGAGTTGCAACTGTTTTTGCGCCTGCTGCTTTTACACTGATGGTTACGCTGGTTCTGGTGACGTCTGTTATTGTCAAGTCCAAATCCATTGTTTGGTCTCTTGTCAAGTCAAACTGTCTGCTTTGGTCTTTGCCAACAGTGTAGAATACACCGTTGATTGCCCATTCTGATGAGTTGCTTGCAAAGTTTACTCTGCG
>CAZNFZ010000106.1:0-2405 GCA_964572665.1 uncultured Methanosarcinales archaeon | reverse complement strand
GTCTGAAAGGTCAATAGTCATGCCGTGTTGTGCTGCAATAACTTGCACACCAGTCTTCTGGTGCAGTTCTCGCGCGGCATACACTGTGCTGTTCATGAGTACGCAGAGCTTTGGTTGCATTTTACTGATAAGTTTTTCATCCAGAGTTGCCAATACAAGCACGTCCGCGCTGTAGTCTTTTGACTTGGCGCCTTTCGCGTGTACGTAGCTTATGGTGCTCTCCGGCAGCTGTATTACAATTCCTGCTTTTTTCTTGGTTACAACAACATTATGGATGTGTTTTTTTTCTTCAATGCCATCTGCTTTGATTGCAGCTGCTATTTCAACATCCATGAAGCTGGGTCCGTTGCCTACAAGAATGTGCGTTTCTTTGATGTGGATAAGAAATGCATCCTGTCCAAAGTGAATCTTTGGTGCCATAATCATTAGAAACGCAGCATGCTATAAATTGATTTGTTGTCACAAGTAACTAGGAAACCTTTTTATACCCTCATTTTATCGTCTATACTGGGCGGACTAGGCAGGGAGATTAGCCCTCTCCTGTTACCGTTAACGGGCTTCAAACGGTGCCGAAGTTCGAGAGGCAGTACATGATCTGCGCAGGAGTCTCGTGCTGGACGTTGACGTTCTGTCCGACAGGATTGTGGCTGCAGGAATCTGGCCAGGACCTGACGGTAGCAACCATAACTGTAGTTCTCAATGCTTGACGGGTGCGGAACCGAGAAAGGCACGAGGCGAAACTCTTGTGTACTTGTGTACTCACTCTTGGACATGTCCGCCTACTTTTTTTTCTTTATTTTTCACTAGACGTTTCGGAAAGTTTGCAGATTTTTATCGACGATAGAATTTTTATTTTAACACTGGACAATTGCCTGCGTGGCATATTTAAACTTCGATTTGAATGGAATAGACATGTCCTTTTTATTAACTGATTATAATCGCGGAGAAAAACTGATTTTCGAAGGGAGACATGTTAGAATAGCACGATCGCCACACAGAGTGAAACTTCCTTCTCATTATTCTCCAGATTTGGCGTATCTTGCTGGCTATCATTTAGGTGACGGATATCTCGATAATTATGAAAGAGTGAGTCGTAGAGGCGGGTTTGAAATTCTTTATGCAGACGAATATGAAAAGCAAATTACAGACGTAATTGCACCTATAATAAAGAAAAATTTTTAAATCTCAATTAGAGTTCGTAAAAGACCAAATAATTTGTGGATTGGCAGGGTGACTTGCAAAGCTATGCATATTTTTATTCATCAGATATTAAAAATGCCTCTGGGAAGGAAAGGAAACTTTGATGTTCCAGATTGGGTTTTGCAGAAGAGAGACTTTTTGAGAGCATTCATTTCCGGTTTCTTTGATGCTGAAGGAAGCATTTTTATTGACAAATTCAAGAAACCAGGCATCTGCTTGACAAATACAAATTATCAATTTTTGGTTCAAATTCGTGAATTGCTTAGTAATTATTTTCAAGTTAACTTTGGACCTATTTTTCGTAAGCACAGACAGGATGCATTTGAAATGAAGATACGCGCCAAAGAAGTTATTCTTCTTTTTTGTAGCGAAATTGGATTTCGCCATCCTCATAAAATCGAAAAGATGAATGAGTGTGTACGAAAACTTGAAAATACAATTGCAAGAAAGCATATTTAATCCGGGCGTGTCCGCCTACTTTATTTTATATTTTTGAAAGAGTTCGCCTGCGCTGACATTTGTTGTCTGCTTCATAGAATATCCGAGTGCTTTCACCGCGTTCTCAACTTCTTTCTCAGTCGGCGCCTCAATTTCTAGAAAAGTTGGAATTTTATCGTAAGTATCAATATCGAACGAAGTTTTTGCCAGTTTATGCTGCTCTCGATGCTTTGCATATTCGAACTTCTTTACAAATCCAAGTTTCTCAAGAACAATAATCATATCTTTCATGCTGCTCACAGTGAGTTCTATTTCTTCCCTGACTTTGAATTTTTTTGAAGAATCTTTCTGTCCTTTGAAGCAAAGGTGAACATCGTTGCCTTCTTGTCGCAATCTTAAAAATAGTCCTTTTTTCTTTAACTGTTCATCTGGTGTGTCAAAGACAATCGTGTGCATTTTCCCGTCAAATGTTTTCTTTGCGCCTAATTTCTTCAGCTTCTGGCGTATGGATGTAACATCAATCTCTAGAATTTTAATTTCAATTTCTTTCATTTTACCAGTATCGCTGGCTTTCCTGGCAATGCTTGCTTGGCTTTTACCTCAGCGCTTTCCTGTTCTTTGATAATTTCAACAGGGCACCCAAATTCCTTCTTCAAAAACTCAAGCGAGTCCATCAAGTTCTGGTATTCTGCTTCTTGGTGTGTTACGTGTGCGGGCATTTTGCCTGGGTCTTTCACAATTTTTTGCACCAGTCCTGCTGTTTCCTG
>CAZNFZ010000105.1:0-3495 GCA_964572665.1 uncultured Methanosarcinales archaeon | reverse complement strand
CTTGTATTCCTTGCCGGCAGCGTATTAATAGTTTACTTGTACAAAACACAATTAAAAATTTAGAATTCTTATCGAACCAAAACTGTTTGAGTCAATGGCACGCCAACCATCTGGCTGCCCTGCTGGCATACGCTCAACACTGTGCCATACTCGTTACTATAAACCTGCTGAGGGTAGACAGGCTCAAGGCCTGCATATATGCACGCCTCACTAGGCTCCATCTGCGCTCTCATTGGTCCATAATACCAGCGGCCACCGCCGCTCGCAGTATACTGGCCTGTTAACGTGTTCTGTAATTGTATAAGCAAACCGCCGATAGCAACTAATGCTATTAAGCCGAGAAAAATGAATCCTAGTTTTTGCACCATCTTTTTCAAATGAATAAAACGGCTTAAGCTTATATAAAGGTTACGGAAGATTGAAGCGCCTCCAGAGAGACTCGAACTCTCGACCTACGGATTAACAGTCCGTCGCTCTACCGGCTGAGCTATGGAGGCTTAAGCTTTGGGGACTATGCAGGACTTTTAAAGCTTTCTCTGTGGTAAACTTTATAAACGACGACGAGGAAAGTTGAGATATGCTTGAAAATTATGATTTAGAATTGGATGCAGTTGAAACGAAAATAAAGGCAGAAAAAGCCAAGATAGTATGCATACAACTTCCTGATGGTCTGAAGCCATATGCTAAAGAAATAACAGATGAGCTGCAAAAACGTACGACTGCCACAATCATAATATGGCTTGGCAGTTGCTGGGGAGCGTGCGACGTTCCTCTGGAAGTAAACAGATTAGGCGTTGATTTATTGGTTCAATGGGGTCATTCTGAATGGGGACATTAGCACACCTTGCTCCTGTCCTTGGGCTTCTTGCAGGATTTATCATTGCCAAACTTACGCCTTATGAGTTTAAGCAAGGTAAAAAATATTTCAAAATACTGATGTACGCGTTGGCTGCGGTGATTATTGGCACTGCAGTATGGCAGTACGCGCAAAAACAGATTATTGACGTTTCTATACCACTTTTCCTGTTTTTTATTTCTATTGGAACGCTATTTCACAAGAAATATGCTATTCTTCTTGGTGTTGCAGCAATTTACACCGCTGTTGTTCTCATCGCAGTACACGCCTGAACTGCCAGAAATACTCAATCCCTGAAACTACCGATAGAATAACTGCTATAAATAAAATTGAAGTCGCGACTTTTACTTGCAATAGCACAAGAACAATGCCGAGCATTTCAAACACAGTTTTCAGTTTGCCCATGAGAGATGGCGATACAGGGCTTTTTCTTTTTGCAACCAAGCGCAAGCCAACAACAGAAAAATCGCGAATTATTAACACCCATGCCATCCAAATTGGCACACCCTCTCCAATCAGAAATATCAAGGCGGTCGCAACAAGCAATTTGTCAGCAACAGGGTCAAGAGTTGCCCCAAACTCAGTCGCTTGGTTAAATTTCCTTGCAATATAGCCGTCCAGAGCGTCAGTAAATGCTGCGAAACAAAAGACAATAGTCGCAATCCACTGCTTTTCAGGAATAGGAAGATACAGAATTGCCGCAAATACTGGAACAAGCAGAATGCGCAGCCAAGTAAGCATCATCGCGACGTTCACCATTTCACCTCGCGAACGCCAAGATAATATCCAATGTGATTAATTATTACGTGGCCGACAGCGCTGATAATTATGATTAGAAAACAATTTAGCCAGCCGGGAAAGAATACAAAACTTCCAATGGCAAGCGCGCCAACCGTGTAATCAATTTGGTCAAAAGGGATCCACGGACTGCCAGGCTTTATGCTTATCCGGCGCTTGAAGAAACTTTTTGCAGAATCACCAAGCAAGGCGCCGATTCCAATTGCAAGACTCCATTTCAAGCCCGAGAACTCAAACGGCCAGTAAGTACGCCACATTATAATTCCGATGATCACTGAAAACGCAACGCCCGCAATAAAGCCCTTCCAAGTTTTGTGACTGCCAAGAAGCCCAGTGCCAAAGTCAATTGGGGTATTCCATGCAATCTTTCTTACCAGAACGGGTACCATGTTAGCCACATAAGCAGGAATCATCAGGTACAGCAGCTGCAAAAAGTCAACCATGACTATTGAGTTGTTCGAAACCTTTAAATACATTTATACTCACTTTTAAAGTAAAGAGGTGCACATGCTAGCGGTATACGACTGGGTTTATGGAATAACAACACTGACTGTTGTCTTTCTTAGCATAATCGCAGGTTTTCTCGCTGTAACAATGTTTAAGTCCACTGCGCATCGCAAATATTTGGCGGCATGGAGATACCTTATTGTCGCGCTCGTTTTATTTGCAGTCGTAGAGTTTGTCGGAACAATTAAAATCTTCGGCATCTGGAGCACGCCCTGGCTGACTCACGTTATTCCAAGCTTTATCCTTGTGTTTTTGATTGCGGCGTTGATAACACAAATAAACATCACGCGAGGATGCAACGAATGAGTCTCGGATTAAGCCTGGCGGAAGTAGCGCCGCTGTACAACCTTGGACTTGTGGTTATTGCGATATTCCTGTTCATCAAACTCTTCAACACACCAGTCAAAGACAGAAGAGTGTATTTGATGCCATGGAAACTATTGTTCTTTTCACTTCTAGTGTTCATCATTGAAGAAGTCCTTACCGTGCTCAGGCAGATGGAAATCATCAACATTCCAAAACACATCAACGGCTTCTTTGAGCTCATCATTATCTGCACGTTCATCTACACATTACTTCTACAGAGAGAACACATTAAGCTTACGAAATTCTAGAACGCGCAATCACACGCGGTGTATCGAAATTGTTTTTGAAACCAGCAATTTTCCATCGCTGGCAGTAATAGTGATTTGCCCGTCATTGTCAGCCATAATAATCAAAGTATCGCCTGCAATGCCTGCACTCACGCCAGTGCTTGGAGAAACACTGAACGACAACGGATCTCCATCAGGGTCAAAGAATGCAGCAGTAAGGTCAAGCGACAGCTTGCTGCCATCAGTACTAAACTCAGTTGTAGAAAAGTCCCACTGCGGCGGAAGGTTGCCTGCAAAAGCGCCTGTAGGAGTCATAACGCTGGAAAAACCTGCAAGAACGCCCAACATCAACAGAACAATGCTCAAGTACCATGCTTCTTTCATTTTTTCACCTTTTTTACCGGCCTTCTCCTAATTGTTTTACACTCAAGGCACGTTATGACCTGCATTCCCGAGCGCATACGAATAATTGCGTTCCTTCCCGGAGTAAGGAATGCGCTGCACAATTTGCAGAAACGACTTTTCCATTTCTGCGGAATGCGCACTTTGTGACGCGAAGCCATCTTCCTGGCCAGCTCAACATACCGCTTTGCAAATGCAGGGCGAATTTCGGCTTGCTCAAACAATGTTTCAATGCGTTTAGACGCAATTACCTGTCTGCCAGCCGGCTGCTTCACACCACTACTCCAGTCGATAAAACTATTTAAACATTTGGGTTAGGTTTATTGCTATGCAATGGCT
>CAZNFZ010000104.1:0-4563 GCA_964572665.1 uncultured Methanosarcinales archaeon | reverse complement strand
TTCCCAGCGTGCTTTGTTGAATGCTTTTATTGGCTCAACAACTTTTTCTAGGTCTACTTTGCCGTATTTTTGTATGACTGCTGCATCTGATTGCAGGTTTGACAGGTAAAGTATGTCTTCTTTGATGCCGCCAAGCTCTCCAGCTGCTTTTAATGGCCTTTCCTGCCATTGGTATAATAGGAAAGAAGCCCATTGTTCTGATTTTACAAGGTCTGGTCTTTGTGCGAGTAATGCTACAGTGTATCTTACATCTGGGTCGTAGATTGTTTGCTTGTTTGCCAGTGCCCAGCCTATCATGCTGTTTGTTTTTCCTTTGTCTGTTTCGTATTTTATTGCTGAGAAGTCTCCTTCGCTGGCTTTTTTCTGTACGTCGTCTGCTACTTCTGCGAGAATCTTGCTGTCAAGGTCGAACCCTTTTGGCTCGAGTTTTTTTACTATTTTTGGAGCGAGGTCGCCCAATGATAAAGTGAGTTTTGCAAGTTTGTCGTATTGCTTGTCTCGCTGTTTGTTGTCTGCTTGGTACATTTTGAAGTTTTTTTGTCCTGCGGCTTCTGCGATGTAGGTCATGTGGTCGAAGCATTCTTCTCCAACTAAATCGCCGACTTCTCCGAAGTTGAGTTTTTTTCCGTTTACTAGAACTGAGACTCTGGTGCCGTATCTGATGGAAGTTCCACAGATTAAACAGTTTCCGAGTTTGCAGTGTTTTTCTGCTGGTGCTGGTCGTTCTTCAAAGCCTATTTCAAATGTTTTGGCTTTGCCTATGTCTGCTTTCGCTATTAGCCCGCTCCATCTGTGCAGCATGTCAGGAACTGCGGTTGCCGGGTGTTTGTCTCCCCATTCTGCCACCTTCTTCATGCTCTTGCCGAGCTGGGTTTTCATGTCCCAATAACGTTGTACTTCCTTTACCAGTGATGATTGTTTGCTGCTCATAATACTCTAAAACCCGTCCTTCCCTATATGCGTTTTCTCGACTTTGTTTGACTCAATTTATCTTGAGTATTATGTCTTTAGTAATCTTTATAAATCAAATTCGCCGTTTATGTCCTATGCAAGAAGAATCGCCTGAAGAGCACAAGAAGCATTCCAAGGAAGTGCAGGACTTGTGGGAAGAGATAGAGAAGCGCGAAAAGGCCGCCCATAAAGAGCACCACGACAAGGAGCACAAGGATTACGAAGAGGAAGTGCTCAGTGAAGATAGCGAAGAAGGAAAGGAAGAAGAGTAGTTCTTGAAATGCATACATTTTTATCATATCTTCTGTAAACTATATGTGTGAAAAAGAGGTTTTTGCTGTTGTTGTTGCTGGTGGCATGCATGCCTGTGCAGGATATAGTTCAAAAGCCTTTGCCAACAAATGTGCCAGTAATTGAGCCAACCTTGGCTAATCCCAGTGTCGCGTTGTATAAAAATATTGATTCTTATGTGATTAACAAGCCAATTGGCGAGTTTTTTCAGGCAGGCACTGGTGCTATTTACGACAGGTTTGGAATTATTCCTGTTGAGCGTTATGATGCGAGATACCAGTCAAAAGATATTACTGTTTTGGCGCAGGTGTTTAAGTTTTCAACACGTCAAGAGTTGGACGTTGTTTTGAATTCAGAATTGTACCAGATTGTTACTCGCGGTGCGACCCGTTATAGTGGGCAGACCATTGCTCTTTACTTGACCGTTGACGATCATCGTTCGGCCATTTGGTCGAGCGGAAATATGCTCGTATACATAGAAACATTTATTCCTGATTTTGCCGAGCGCACAATTCTCGATGCGTACTTGGAAAAGTATCCTTCAGATTTGGATTCGGGCTGTTTTGATTCTGATGGCGATGAGCGTTTCCTTAAAGGAACTACAACGAAAGTAAAGATCGGAAAAGAAGTTATGCCCTGGACTGATGTTTGTTTGAGGGATTTTGTTTTGTATCGTAATAAGCAGTACATTCCAAACAAGGCAATGAATGAGGAAGATGGTTTGTTGGAAGGGAAGTGCAGTCAAGACCAGATCTCTCCTGGTTACATCATAGAATATCTTTGCTCTAAAGGATGTGTTGACGGTGCGTGCAAGATTTAGAACATGCATTCCAAACATATATGCCCGCCTGCGTATTCTGATTTCGCTGAAACAATTTCTTCAGGCGCTTTGCCGATGTAGAGAACTTGTTCTTTTTTGCTGCCGTATCTGTAGACTGTGATTCCTTTGCACTTTAATTTGTAAGCGAGTAGATATGCTTTCTTTATTTCCTGCGGTGTTGCAGTTGCTGGAAGGTTAATTGTTTTGCTGACTGCATTGTCGCAGTATTTTTGGAACATCGCCTGCATTTTGACGTGCATTTCTGGTTTTATTTCCAGTGCCGTCTTGAACAATCGTTGAACGTCTTTTGGAACTTCTTTCAAACCTGTAACTTTGCCTGTTTTGGCTATTTTCATCATTAATGATTTGGAATAAAATCCTCTTTTGCGCGCAATTTTTTCAAATGACGGGTTGACTTCAAGCAAGTGCGTGCCTTCAAGGACGTCTCGGACAAAAGTAACGGCAAAAAGCGGCTCAATGCCCGATGTTGCTCCGGCAATAATGGAAATTGTTCCAGTTGGCGCAATGGTGGTGACAGTTGCGTTGCGCGTTGCCTTGAATTTTCCTTTCCAGGTGCTTTGTTCAAAGTTTGCAAAGCTTCCTCGTTCTTCGCCGAGTTTGTTGCTTGCTTTGCGTGATTCATCATTTAGGAATTTCATTAATTTGTCCGCGAATTGTATTGCTTTGTCAGAATCATAAGGAATGCCGATGCTAATCAGGAGTTCTGCAAAGCCCATTACGCCAAGGCCTATGCGCCTGTTCGCTTTCGTAACCATTTCTATTTGTGGCAGTGGATATTTGTTGACATCAATGACGTTGTCAAGGAAGTGAACAGAAGTATGGATTGTTTGTTTGAACTTGTCCCAGTCCATTTTGCCGTTTTTGAGCATGTTTAGCAGGTTGATGCTTCCAAGATTGCAGCTTTCGTAGGGATGCAGTGGTTGTTCGCCGCATGGATTGGTGCTTTCGATGAGTCCAGTTCCTGCTGTTGGGTTTTTCCTGTTTATCTCGTCGATAAATATGAGTCCTGGGTCGCCTGTGCGCCAGGCGTTTGCTACAATTAATTCAAATATTTCTGCGGCATTCACGCGTTTGACTTTTTGTTTGGTGTGCGGATTAACTAAATCATATTCTGCTCCTTTGTTTACTGCTTCCATGAAAGAATCTGTTGCTGCTACTGATATGTTAAAGTTCTGCAGCATGTCTTCGCGGCTTTTTGCAGTTATGAAATCAATAATATCGGGATGATCGCATCGCAAAATGCCCATATTCGCGCCTCTTCTTTTGCCGCCCTGTTTCAAAATCTCGGTTGTCGTGTCAAAGACGCGCATGAAACTGACTGGTCCTGAAGCTACTCCTTTTGTGCTCTTGACAATATCGCCGCGTGGCCGTAAGTGTGAGAATGAAAATCCTGTTCCGCCTCCGGACTGATGTATTAATGCAGTGTACTTGACTGCGTCAAATATCTCGACGAGTGAATCTTCAACTGGTAGTACAAAGCACGCTGATAATTGTCCTAATGATGCTCCAGCGTTCATTAATGTGGGCGTGTTAGGCATAAAATCAAGATTTGCAAGCATGTTGTAGAATTCATCTTCTGTTTTCTTTAGCGCGCCTTTCTTGTAAAGCGCGTCCGCTGCAGCGATTGCTTTTGCAACTCTTCTGAACAATCGCGCTGGTGTTTCTGTGATGTTTCCTTTTTCATCGCGCAATAAGTAGCGTGAAGCAAGAACTTTTATGGCGTTTGGCGTTAATTTCAGTTCATCGCGCACTCCAAGGAATGTTTTGAATTCTCTTATTTCTTTGTGCTGTTCGCGGTAGAGTATGAATGATTTTGCAACTTCAGTTAATCTGTTTTTCAGTAGAACTTCTTCAACAATGTCTTGGATGTCTTCAACTGCAGGGATTACCTTGGGAGTGAAATGTCTTTCTAGTTCTTTGGAGACTTGTGCAGCTAATCTTTTTGACAAGCCGCTGTCTTTCTTTTTTACGGAAGCAATGGCCTTTCCAATAGCGATTTCTATTTTTTGCGGCTGGAATTGCTCTATGCTGCCGTCCCTTTTCCTGACTCTTTGTATGCGCGCCATCCCTTAATCCCCTCTTTTCCTAATTATTTTCACTATTCGCTGACTATTTAAATTTTTTGACGAAAACTAATTGATTTCCATATATAAAATAATTAGTGATTCACTCCGATAAAGTAGCTAACCAGTTCCGAAAAGATTAAAACCCTGTCAAGGAAATCGCATTGTATGAAAGTCCTTATCGGCATCGTGACCTATGGCAAGCAGAGATACTGCCTGGATGAATTTACATTGTGCCTCAGCAGGCAAACATTCAAAGCGGATGTTCTGTTTGTAGTTAACAATGGTGAATCCGCGTATGCTACATTAATCAAAAGCAAAGGTTTTAACACCATTGAAGACCCAAAGCCTGCCAAGACAAGAATTGAAAAAATTGTTAATGGCAGGAATTACATCAGAGATTACGCGTTAAAGAAC
>CAZNFZ010000103.1:0-3355 GCA_964572665.1 uncultured Methanosarcinales archaeon | reverse complement strand
TGATGCAGCAGATTGTGTTTTACCGTCACTCAACAAGACAATATTCTTGCTGCCTGAGAACTCAGACAATACACTGATAGCTTTAAGCAATCCAGCACCTATGTTTGTTCCACCGCCCCATTTGATGCGCGAAATCAAATCTTCAACACCTTGCTTGGCAAACAACGGGCTTGCCTCGCTGATAAGATACGCCTGATTATTGAACGCGATAATAGCAACGCGCGAGTCAACCGTCAATCCTCTCATAATGCTGATTGCTGCTGCTTTTTCAAAATCAGAAGTACTGGCAAATCTTCCAAAAGGCGCACCTGCACTGCCTGAAATGTCAATAACGATTGCAATAGCGACGTCTCCTTCTTTCTTCTCAGGCTGGCCGACAAGCACTGGCAGCATTGTTTCAAAAATCGAATTCCTGTAATTGCCCTTGTCAAAAGAGTTTTCCCCACCGAAGACAACCATGCCATTTCCGTCAGCAACAAAATCGTTCAAAACATCTGTTGATGAATCAATATGGTCGGCAGGAACGTCATTCACGACAACAGTATAATAATCATTTAACTTTGAAGGCAGGCTGGCAGCAGTATCAACTACATACAACTGCTTCAGCAGTGTTTCCATCGGCGATGCTTTTTCGCTCAACAAAAGCACTTTTGGCTGCGGAACAACTTTCACAGTTTTAAAGAAAATGTTGTTGTTCGGGAAAAAGTCTGGAGAATCAATCTTTGCGGTAATCTTATGCGTGCCTTTCGGCAACTTCCTGGTGAACTGGTATGCTTTGTCATTTGTAACTTGGTCATAAATAGTTTCTCCGTCAAGAGTTACAGTAAGATGCACGCCTGCGATGTTTCCAACGCGGTTTATGTATACAGTAAATGTATTGTCGGAGTTTTCCAGCGTTTTTGATGGACCCAAGACTTCCACACTAGCATCGTTTCTAATAGGCTTCAGCCGGATGGCATTAATAGTTGCATTTAATTTCGTTGCAAACAAGGCAACATCACCCAAATTAGCACCAGAGTTAACGTTGCCATCTGACAGCAAAAGAATGCTGCCGTGCGGCTGCAAATTGTTAAGCACAGAGTCGCCGATGTTTGAAATTGCGCCAGAGCCAACCATTTTCACTTCTGTGTTCATCTTCTTTTCAAGTTTTGTAGCAAGCGCCTGAGAAACATCCTCGAATAATGCCATGGATGTGCTGTTATCGACAAGCAGCTGCACAAACGCATCTCCCTCAATTATTTTCTCATTCTGGGCGTACGGAGATGCCAGCGCGCACAGCACTAGAATTACTAGCGCAGAACGTGTGAAAAACATCAAACGGCGAACCCGCTTTTTTTGCAATTTCACAATGAGCTCTTCTTTAAATATGATAAAATCGTGGCGCAATAGCCACCAGATGAGCGGAATTGCGACTACTGCAAACAACAGCACCCATGGATATTCCATGTGAGCGTACGACCATCTCAATATGTCGGTAACGCTCATAAGTCGCCTCTATATTTGACAAAGAATATCTCAAAGACCAATAATGCGGCTGCAATTGCAAGCAGCCAGATTTCCCAGTGGAATTCCCTTGTTTCCTTAACCGGCTTCAACTGATAATCAGTGCTCTTTGTGCCAATCTTCTTGTCCAAGTTAATGTTAGACTCCATTTCATCAACGAGATTCACGGCAATATTCCTGTCTTCAAGCTCATAAATGCCTTGCTCGTCAAGCACCAAAGCAGAACGTTTGATAACTTTTGTAGGAGTTTTGATTTTCTGCTCTTCATTAAGAATTAATGTCTCCCCTGCCTTTAAGTTCAAATTTTTTACGTCCTGCTGTTCGGTAACATACTTGACCAATTCAGTCCAGAAAATCGGGTAATGAGGAGAGTACTTGAATTCGCTTGATTCAGGAATGCCGAAATACACTAGCTTTCCCGCGTCAAGCTGCTTAATGGAAACAATCGGAACCTTATTCACGGTGGCGATAACGGTCTGATCACCAATCGGATCTGCCTTCAACGAATAATCGGCCTTGCCAAAGTCAATGTTCTTTGTAAACCTGTTCAGTTGTTCAACAGAAATAAAGCCGCCGTCGCTCCTGCCGTCAAGCTTAACCGGAAGCAATCCTTTGTAGTCGAGCTTTTCAGAATTATCCTGCACTGCCACGACAACTGTTGCGCCTTTCTCAGCCTTTAGTTTAATGTCTTCAAAAGTTCCAGGGAGCAGCTGTCTAATGTCGATGTTGTTGATGATGATGACGTCAAAATCGCCCTGCGCAATAATTGGAGGCTCAGTCATAGTCACGTCAAACTCGCCTGACGCAAGCAATGCGTTTTTCAAGAACGTGCTTGCGTTGTTTGCTACCAACAGCACTTTTGCCTTTCCGCCTGAAGGAGCACTCAAGTATGCAACGTTATCGACTGGAAAATCATCATTTGCCAAAATTTCTATTTTATTGGCGCCAGGAGGAGTCTTGAAAGAATACGTTTCAGTCCCTTTTGCCGCAATGCTCAATGTTGTCTCAGTTGCGCCCACCCTGAGCGGCACGGTTTTCTGCTGATTGTCGTAGTTTTTCACATACACTGTTGTCTGGTCGTTTCCTGCATCCAATTGAATAATGCCAACGTTGCTTCTAGGCTGGGTTGCGATGTTGATGAAATCAACAACCAAGCCCTTGCTTTGCAAAACTGCCTTGGCAACATCAGGATCCTGGCCGCCTGTGTTGATGAAATCACTGATGACAACTACACGGCCTTCACCTAACGCTTCGCCAGCGAGAATAATAGCTTCGCCAATTCTTGAAATAGTTTCTTTTGGCTTCAGACTGTTAAGGAATTTTGAAGCTTCCTGTGCAGATACATCCTGCAATGCGATGAATGGAACACCTTTGGCGAGAATGATTGTGTTTTTGTTTCCTAACACTTTCTTTGCCTGCGCAACTTCAAGCTCAAATCTATTTTTACTGCCTTCCTCAACTTGCGAAGAGGCGCTGACATCAAGCACAATTACAGTGTTTGAAGCAGTCACGTCATGCTGGTATTTCGTGAACGGCTGGGCAAATGTCAAGCATAATCCTAAAAGCAGCAAAAGCTGGATTAGGAACAACCAGTCGTGAGTTATCTGCTTCAGAAAGCTTGTCAGCTTTTTAGCGCCTGAAGACTTCAGGAAAAACATCAAGCTTGGAATCGGCATCGTTTTAGGCTTCGGCCTTATAAGATAGAGAATGATAAGTGGAATTAACGCTAATAAAGCCCAAAGTCCTGAAGGGTTGCCTATACTAAACGGTCCAAATGTCAATGCCATGGCGTATTACTACACACTCTTTACTAGTGTACCTTTTAGTATACTGCTTTAAATAGTTTGTGTAT
>CAZNFZ010000102.1:0-2175 GCA_964572665.1 uncultured Methanosarcinales archaeon | reverse complement strand
GACAAAGTAAAGTATGCCCAGCACTGTCGCGTATTCAAAGAATGTTAAGTCAACACCAGTATCTCTTACTTGTTTAATGAGCGTTCCCAAATCTTCATCAGAAATATCTTTTCTATTCACTTGTATGCGTTCATTGAACGTAATTAAGTGCGGCGAAGTAAACAATCCGACTTTGTGCCCTACAAGCTCTAAGGTATCTGCAATGAGTGCGCACGTGCTTCCTTTGCCATTTGTTCCAGTCACATGAATAAACCGTAATTTCTGGTGAGGGTTGCCTAATTTAGCTAAAGCGTCAAATGTCGGCTGCAATCCCAGCTTCATCTTGTGCTCTTTGAGCTGGTACAAATGTTCGAGTTCTTGCTGTAACCCCATAGTATCGTCGAGAAAATGCTCCTATTTAATCTTTTTTATCTGCTTGAGTACTTTTTCCTCATCTGTTTTCACTCCAAACTTCTCAAAGAGTTTGCAGATATTATGTATGTCCCGTTTCAAAAACGCTTCCGCATTCGGATCATCGAGCTGTGTTGTTTGTGACATGTCAATAAGCACTGGCTTTTCATGGTGGTTCAAAATATTGAACCCGCTCAAGTCGGCGTGCACGAGCCCTGCTTTGTACAATCGTCTCATTTGCTCAATTAAATCCTTAAAGAACTCTTCAGGATCATCTGGAGGGGAATCCTTCAATTTTCGTGCTGCTTTTTCATCGCCGATAAATTCCATTATGAGAATGTTATGTAGCACAGTATATGGTGTTGGCACTCTGACTTCTGCCTCGCGTGCTTTCAATAAATTTCTGTATTCTCTGTGCGCCCAGGCAAAAATAACGTCTCTTCGTTTGCTCGAAATTCCAGAATATCGCGGGTCTGCCTTTATGTAGTCATACATTCTGTTGAAATCACAGGTTTGTAATCGATAAATTTTCGCAATTCGTATTTCATTATCTTTTTTTGCAGTAAAAACGTTTGATTCTTTGCCAATGCTTAATGGACTGTGCAGCCCGTCAATATATCCTTGAGAAATAAGCTTGAAAATATTTTTCTCCGTGAACAGGTCAAAGACATTGTTGAGGGTTTTGAATTCTTCCCGATGTTTCGTGCCCATTCTTGGCATTATAAACCCTTAAACCAGCGGGCAAACTGTTTCACGCCGTTTTCTATTGGGGTGGCTGGCTCCCATCCTAGAAGTTTTTTCGCTTTTGAAGTATCAGCATAGGTTATTGGCACATCGCCCATTGGCAATGGCGCTCTTTTCGTGATTGCTTTCTTGCCCAGCGCTTTCTCAAGCAATGAAACAAAGTACATTACAGACACTGGCTTTGAATTTCCTAAATTTATAATTTCAAATCCGAATTTTTCAACATTATCGAGCGCTTTTATTGTTCCGTCAACAATATCTCCTACAAATGTCCAGTCTCTTTTTATCTCGTCGCCTTTTCCATAAAGTGTAATTTCTTTTCCGCTCTTAATTTTCTGTGCAAATGTGTAAATCGCCATGTCCGGCCTGTTTCGTGGTCCATACACGGTAAAGAACCTCAATGCAACAATATGCATTCCTGCAACATGATGGTAGTTTGATGCTAAAACTTCACAGGACTTCTTCGTTGCAGCATATGGTGAATACGGATTATCAACTCTATCTTCTTCGGAGAACGGCACTTTTTTGTTTCCGCCGTAAACAGATGAAGAGCTTGCAAGGACAAAGTTCAATATTCCGTGTTTCTTGCAGGCTTCCAGTAAATTTGCAGTTCCTACAACGTTGCTGCGAACATATTCCAGCGGGTCTTTCAAAGACGGCTGCACCCCTGCTCTTGCTGCCAAATGTAATATTTTGTCCGGTTTTTCTTTTTTGATTATTTTGTCAACCGCGTTAAAATCTCCAATGTCTGCTTCAACTAATTTGAAATTCTTGCTCTTCTTGTGTCCAGAAACATTTGCCTTTTTGACTTTTGGATCATAGAAATTGTTGAAATTGTCCAAGCAAACAACTGCATCTCCTCTTTTGAGCAGTACATCTATGCAATGGCTTCCAATAAAGCCTGCTCCGCCTGTTACCAGTACTTTCATATCCGTTAATTCTATTTTGCTCCTTTTTAAACTTGTGTACTGCACTCCAAAGATTTTTAAACTTCTTTTACCTATGAAATATTCAGTCAAAAAGGTCACAATAACTGCCCTT
>CAZNFZ010000101.1:0-9063 GCA_964572665.1 uncultured Methanosarcinales archaeon | reverse complement strand
CATGTACTATGTCCGTGGTGGCGCCGTTCTGTTCTCAACTCAATTTCTGTTGGTCTTGAGTTATTTCCTGCTCTCTGTTGGCTTTGCCAACTTGACAAGCAAGGAGTTCTATGGTCAGTTTCAGTTTGTAATAGCAGTTATCGGAACAATCAGTGTTTTCGCACTGCCGGGAGCAAATACTGCTGTCCTTTTGGGCGTTTCCGAAGATAAGGAAGGCACGTTTATTCAAGGAGTCCGTTTGAAAAGAAAATGGTGCTTGTTGGGAATAACTGCACTCCTAGCCACTTCTTGTTATTTTTATTTCACGCAGTCACAGTATGCAGGCATGTGGCCAATTTTCATTGTGGCTATTGTTTTTTTTCCCATAATTCATTCTCTTGACGTCGCGCATGCATTTTTCGCAGGCAGGAAAAAATTTTCATGGAGCTGCTGGTTTCAATTAATTACTGAAGCTGGCAGTGCTCTCGGAGTATTGGCGTCTTTGTTTTTTACTAAAAATCTTCTCATTATTGTTTCTGTATTTTTGATCATACAGGCAGTTGGGTACATTCTTGCGTTCTTCTTTGCACGTTCAAAGATGCGGAATAACAGGGAAGATTCTGAATTCGCGTCATATAGCGGCCATTTGACAGTTATTAATTTTATTCCGCATATTAAGTTTTTTTTTGATAAGCTGGTCGTTACATTTTTCCTTGGTTTTGCAGCAACTGCGGTTTATTCAATTGCAGCTGCCATGTCTGAGCAAATGTATGCCGTTTCAAAAACTATCAGCACACTTGTCTTTCCAAAACTTACAACAGATAAAAAAGAAGTTATTTACAGGCACGTGATTAATCACATTCCAAAGTTGGTATTATTCTTTGTCGTGATGGCAGGCATTGCCGCCGTGCTTTCACCAATAGTTATTCCATTTTTCTTCTCTGAGCAGTATCGTGACGCAGTGCTGCTGTCTCAGCTCTTCCTCTTGGTGGGCATTCCGCGTGCAGTTGCATTTGTTCTTACCAGGGTGCAGGAAGCGCATCGTCAGAAAAAGAAGTTGTACACGATTAATGCGCTGTATGCTGCTGTTGAAATGGTTGCCTTGCTGGCATTAGTCCCATTTTATGGCATGTATGGTCTTGTTGCTGCCAAGGGAATTTCAAATCTTGTCTATTGCATTATTGCATGGAAGAGTTTATATTAATTTTTTTCTGCATACACAAAATACCCGAGCGGGTAATGGTCTTGCAGGCACATTTTTCTGTATCCAGAAAATAGTGTAGCTAAAGTTCCGTCCAAGAACCATGCCCATGCTGCAAAGAACGGTCTCAAGAACCGTGGAATTGCCCCATAGAGCAATGAGTATCGTGCCACGAATATTCCTTTGCCCAGTGGAATTATTTTATTTACTTTGAATCCGTTCTTGACGAGCAGGTTTTCAAGTGCTGAGCCAGTATATCGCCAGTAATCATTTGGTGACCCGTGTACTTGATGTAAAAATGGAGTTGAAAAGATAAATCTCCCTCCTCTTTTCATGACTCTGAATGTTTCTTTGAAAGTAGTCTCAAATTCAGGTATGTGTTCAAATGTGTTGAAGCTTATTGCGGCATCAAACCAGTGGTCTTTTAGAGGGAATGGTTTTGTGATGTCTGCAACATGTGTAGGTTCCAGACTTTCATCTATATTGAGCGAAACGACATCATATGTTCCTTTGAAGAGCTTGGCGTAAGATGCTTTTTTCCCGCCGCCCAGGTCTAGGACTTTTCCTGAGAGTTCATTTTTCTTTAGTTCTTCATATTCCAGTGCTCGAAGGGGGCTGAATTCTAAACTCTGCCAAGCAAACTGCCAGATATTCATCTTTTCTCACCCATTACTGCAAATTCTGTTGCGAAAAAACTTGGAAATAAACTGCCAAATGCAGTTGTCAGCCAGCCAACAATCGGAACGTGCATGAGTGGGAAGTAATATTTTTGGCTTAGTATGCGCACACCAGCCCTGCGGCATATGTCGTGCAATTTTCCGCGTGTGAAGTAGAAGCAATGTCCTTTTCGCTCGCCGAGCACAGATGGTACTCTTCCAAACAATGCCTGAAAGCGTGAAATCGCAAATGCAAAATTTGGCACGGTAATAATTACTTTTTTTCCAACGCGTGCAGCATTTCTAAGCTGGACATCTGGTTGGAATGTGTGTTCAAGTACGTCCAATAATGTGACAATATCAAATTCGTTTGTTTTGAATGGCAGTTTTTCGTGCTCAAAATCAAACACGCGTGCATCAGTGCCTTTCTTCTTGGCTGCAGCAACTGCGATTTTTGACAATTCTAAACCTATTTTATTTTGCGCGTTGATGTTTCTGAGGAAAAAGCCGTCTCCGCAGCCCAAATCAAGTATGCTTTTTGGCTGCCCGATAAGTGCTAATGCCAGTTTATGCCTTTCTTCAAGCTGCTGGGTGTGTTGCTCCCAATATTTTTCTTCAAACTGTTTTTTGCTCATTTTTCACACCGCCAGGTGAGAATGAATGAGCCGAGGTTGGGAAACATTCGCGCAATCCTGCCAGACATTCCTGACGCCAGCCCAATAAGCTCAACTTTCGAGAAATGCTGTTGAAGTACATTTTTGAGAATCTTGTATGAGAACTGATTAATGTGTGTTCTATCCTCAAGAGGCGTATTCTTCTGTATTCCAAAAAGATATCGTATTCTGTTCTTGATGTTGTACGCGTTTGGCACAGAGCCAATAAACAATCCGCCGGGCTTCAAGTGTTCAGCAATTTTCTTGCAGATTAAATCAGGATAATACAAGTGTTCAACAACTTCTGCTGCAACGATAGCGTCAAATTGTTCTTTAACATCCCATTCATCATTCAAGTCCATCAGCTTTGTCTTTATGCCCAGCTTCTTTTTTGCGGTTTCAAGCATTTTGGTATCAATGTCAACGCCAAGAACATTATTATCTTCAGTGAAATAGCGTGTGAGAGTGCCATCCCGGCAGCCGATGTCCATTATTTTCTTGCCAGTGCCTATCCAGTTTGAAAATAGCGCTCCGCGTTCTTTTTCTAAAATAGAAAACTCTGTTTTTCTAGTTTTTTCGTGGTGGTACTCGTAGAGTTTTGATAATGAACCCATGTTCAATGTTTCATAAACACGTGCTTTTAAGTCTTTCGAGCGGAAAGTCTTCCTTTATCTAGCACGAAAGAGATGTGCTCACCTTTCCACGGATATGTGAACGGGTGTCTGCTGAGAACTCTGAATCCGGATTGTGCAAAAATCTGTAAAACATCGTCAATAGTTTTCCAATAAACTGCCTCGTAATAACCGGGGTTTTCACCCTCCTTTTTCACCCTTGACTATTTCAAGAATGAGATTTCCTCCTGGTTTTGTTACACGTTTGATTTCTTTTGCAAGTTTGTCAAGATTGAAAGCATGGTCTAATGAGTTTGTGAAAACAATATCTACACTGCTGTCTGCAAATTGAATATGGTGGAAATCTCCAGTTACAACGTACCTGTTTTCATGGCCGGGATTCAAATCCAAGCCAACTGCAAAACAGCCAAGGTCTATGAAGGATTTTACTTCTGTTCCAACCCGTGCAGCAAGGCACAGTGCATTCATTCCGGGCTTGGCAACACCATATTTCTGCAGGCGTTTTCTTAATTCTACGCGATACTTGTTATCGTATTCCTTAAGAAAACTTGTGATTATATGCAATTTGGATTTCTGGTGTTCGACATATTCAGCATAGCTTTCATATTTTTTGTTTTTTAGCCCATCAGAGCTTTCCGCCCATTGGCGTTTTTTCTTAAACAAATAACGTATCCTGCTTGTGGCATAAGAAAACGCCATGCCTGGATTTTTAATTCCCTTTCGAATTTTTGTTGTAAAAGACATAGCAGCAAGTTAACTTAGTTATTTATTAAATCTTTCCTACCTTATGATAACATTTAATAATTAGCGCACAAGCCTCTTAATCATGCGTTTATATGAATACGAAGCAAAGGCTTTGCTGCAAAAGCACGGCATTGCAGTGCCAAAGGGAGTTCTTCTTTCAAGTAAGTCCTCAGTTTCAGTTCCTTGTGTTGTCAAAGCACAAGTCTTATTCGGCAAGCGCGCAGACCTTGGCGGAATTAAAATCTGCAAGGACAAGAAGCAGGCAGATGATGCAGTAAAAAAACTTCTCAGCTCATCTTTGAAAGGCGAGGAAGTTAAGAGTGTGCTTGTTGAAGAGCTGGTCGAAATGCAAAAGCAGTATTATGTTGGCTTTTTGTTTGATACTGATTCCCGTTCGCCAATTGTATTGTTCAGTTCTGAGGGCGGAACTGGCATTGAAGAGCAGAAAAATGTCAAAAAGCTTGTTGTCAATGAGCTCAATGGCCTTTCTGAGTCAGAAGCTGCAAAGTTTCTAAAAAGTAACAAAGCTTTAGCACCTTTATTATCTCAGCTCTGGAATGTTTTCGTCAAAGAAGACTGCAAGTTGCTCGAAATTAACCCGATTGCTCAGACAAAATCTGGTTTTGTTTGTCTTGACGCGCACATTGACCTTGATGATTTTGCATTGGGACGTCACAAAGACCGTTCATATTCTGAGCGTCCAGCTAATTTTGGCAGGCCGTTGACAGTGCGTGAAAAGGCAGTAAATGCAGCCAACGATCTTGATTATCACGGCACCGTTAAGTACATCGAGCTTGATGGAGATGTGGCATTTCTCGCCGCTGGTGGCGGCGGTAGCATTACGTGCATGGATGCGTTGATAGATGCTGGCGGCAAGCCTGCAAATTACACAGAGTTCAGCGGCGACCCTAGTGATGAAAAAATGTATATTCTCACAAAGCAGGCAATTACTAAGCCAGGCATCAAAGGTTGCTGGATTGTGGGTGCCATTGCAAATTTTTCCAGAGTTGACACGATGATGACTGGCATTGTCAGGGCATTTGAGGAAGTGAAGCCTAAATTCCCAATTGTTGTAAGGCGTGCCGGCCCATACGAGAAGGAAGGTCTTGCTATTTTGAAGAACGCTGCAAAAAAGCATGGCTGGGATGTTGAAGTGTTTGGTGCAGAAACTCCCTTGACTGCTACTGCCGAAATTATTGTGAAAAAGATGAGGAAAAATGGCAATTCTGCTAGATAAGAATACAAAAGTTGTTGTTCAGGGAATTACGGGCAGCACTGGAGTGATGGCAACAGAGCTTATGCTGAAGTATGGCACAAAAGTTCTTGCGGGTGTTACGCCTGGAAAAGGCGGCCAGGAAGTGCACGGCGTGCCAGTTTACAATTCTGTCAAAGAAGCAAAAGAAAAGCACAAAATCAATGCATCTTTTATTGTTGTTCCGCCGTTATTTGCAAAAAGCGCCGTCTTTGAAGCATTAGATAGCAACATTCCATTTGTATTGGTATTTACAGAGAATGTTCCACTGCACGATGCTGCTGCAATGATTGCTAAAGCGAGAGAAAAGAAAGCAGTTCTTGTTGGGCCAGCTTCTGTTGGAATGCTCAGTCCCGGACTTTCAAGAATTGGTCCTATTGGCGGCTTGCCTGATATGGTAAAGCGCATTTACAAGAAAGGAAATATCGGCATAATTTCAAAAAGTGGCGGTATGACTAACGAGACTGCATGGGTTGTTCGTCAGGCTGGTCTTGGCCAAAGTACTGTTATCGGTATGGGTGGCGAGATTTTGGTCGGCAGTGTTTATGCTGATTTGCTGAGGATGTTTGAAAAAGACAAGGAAACAAAAGCAGTTGTTATTTTCGGAGAAATAGGTGGAACGTATGAAGATCAAATTGCGGAAGTATTAAAAAACAAGGAATTCACAAAGCCGTTAGGAGTATTTATCGGCGGCAAGTTTGCTGAGAAGATGCCGTCTGGTGTTCAGTTCGGCCACGCTGGTGCGATTATAGAGCGCGGCAAGGGCAGGCCTTCAGATAAAATTGACAAGTTGCGCAAAGCTGGTGCATTAATTGCTGAGCGCCATCACGAATTGGGCAATGTTATAAGGGATGCATTATGAAATGGGATACAAAGATTTCAAAGGTTTCTGAGAAGGGCGCAAGTGTGCGCGGCTATGATGTTTCTTCCTTAGTTGGCAAGATTACTTTTACTGATATGATTTGCCTGTTACTAAAAGGCGATCTGCCGAAAAAAGGGGAGCGTGAATTGTTGGATGCAATTTTTGTCAGTGCTGCAGAGCACGGCATTCAAGTTCCTTCGATTACTGCTGCGCGAATCGTTCAGAGTGCCGGTAATCCAATTAATGCAGCTGTTGCAGCTGGTACTCTTGCCATTGGTGATTATCACGGTGGTGCTGTTGAGCAGGCTGCCAGAATTTTCCAGGATACTACAGGAAGGTCTGCGGAAGAGCTCGTAAAAATCATGACTACTAGAAAAGAGCGTGTGCCTGGTTATGGCCACAAGCACTACGACCAGGATCCAAGAGTTGCTCCTTTGTTCGCGCTTGCTGAAAAGCATAAGCTGGCTGGCAAGCACATCAAATTCGCTAAAGAAGTCGACAAGGAGCTTTGCGGTCAGACAAAGAAAGTTCTTCATCTCAATATTGACGGCGCTATTGCTGCCATTATCAGCGACCTTGGCTTTTCGTGGCAGTCTGCACGCGCATTCTTCATTATTCCAAGAACTGCAGGCATTGCAGCGCACGTAGTTGAGGAGCGTATGTCCGGCTCTGTTTATCGCCGTGAAGATGACGATAACGTTTCGTATTCTGGTCCAGGCAACAGGAAACTTTAAATTGTCTGATTTCTGTAAACAATAAATGCTTCCTGCATGTGTTAAAACTGAGGTGTGGCGTGAGTTAATGGAGCAATTGTCTGCCCAGCTCAAAGTGCCAATCGTTTGCGAGCAGGCAGTTTTTGGCAAGATGCCTTTCTTTCAGGAATTGCGCAATAGAAAAAATGACGCTCCATACTCAACAATTCCCGGCATTCGTTATATTTCTATTTCCATTGACGGCAGCCAAATTACAGTGGGTCCGTTCCGCACTGATGAAACACACGCGTTTGATGAGGAGCTTGCTGATGCGAGGCAGAAGCTGCCTGTCTGGCAGGATGAAAACGCGCAATGGATAGAGCTTGCGGTCAGGCAGGTTGCAACTGCTGGCAAATCTGAAGCGCTTCTAAATGAGTCTTTGTCGCGTGCAAAACTGCTGCTTGAATTTGCTCAATCTATTGCACACGTGCAGGATGTTGACAAGGCGCTCTATACTTCAGTGCAGTTCTTGGCGCACAAGTTCAAGTTAAGCAACGTGTTATTCTCTGCGTACAATAAGAAAGCGCGGAATTTTGATGTGTCGGAAGCTGGTGCTGCAGTTGAGCAGCGCGTTATCGCGCACGTTAAAGGTACTAAGTCGACTTGCACAATTCAAAATGTACAATCTGACTTTTTGCTTGAAGGTATTAAGGACCGTGATAAGCTGCCGAAGTGTGTTGCGGGCTTTCCACTGACTCTCAATAGGGAGCTAATCGGCTATGCAATTTGTACTGCAGAGCATTTTCCGCCACTTGATAGCGTTTCTGAAGTTCTTTACGAACTTGTTTCAGTGCTTTCCCGTCTTTCCCAGTTTGAGAAGGTGCAGGAGTCTGCAGTTACTGATGCATTGACTGGGCTCAACAATCGTTCAGACCTGGCAAGGAAAGTTGATGGACTTATTGCTGACTTGTCTTCTAAAAATGGTCCCATTAGTCTTGCAATGCTTGATGTTGATAATTTTAAAAATTATAATGATACAAAGGGTCATCCGGAAGGTGACCGTGTTTTGCGTATTGTTGCCGAAGTTATCAAAAATTCCTCTCCGAAAAATGCGTTATGCTGCCGGTATGGCGGCGAGGAGTTTATGGTAGTGCTTCCAAATTATTCACAAAGTGATGCAAAAGATGTTGCAGAAAAACTGCGTGGTGAAATCGAAAAGAATTGCGATTTAACCATCAGCATAGGCCTTATCACTTGTATGAACAGTTCTGTTTCAAGGGAAACGCTTATCAAAGAGGCTGACCGAGCATTATACAGAGCAAAACATCTCGGCAAGAACAAGGTCATTTCATTCCTTATTGTAGATAAAAACTTAGGTGTACTAGATGCGTAATTCAAGCTGCCCATTACACCCGTATGAAACGTATGAGCGTTTTTTGGCAGTTTCCAAGACTGCTCGCGGCCGTGCTTTTTTGAAGCGTGAGCACGTGATTCCAGTTGAGTGTTTCCACCAGCGTTCTCCAGTGACTTGTCTTGCTGCGTGCGTGAGAATGGTTCTGCATTATTACGAAGTGCGTATTGATGAGTTGAAGTTCTACAAGGAAGCGCAGTTAAGCAAAAGCTATGAGGGGTTGTGTGATGCCTGCATCGCAATGCCTCTTATCAAAAGAGGCTTCAAGGTCACAACCTATTGGAATGGCGAGTTGGATGATTGGGGCGTTTGGACGACTGAGCTTGCGAGATTGTACAAGCAGCATGAAAAAAAGGCGATTAAAACAAAAAAGTATTTTCGAAGAAAAAATGCAGACTTGAAGCTTATCAAGCATTATGTGCGGCACGGCATGCCTGTTATTGCAGAAGTGTTAGCAGGCAAGTTTTACAGAACGCGTGAAATAGGCACGCATATGATTCTTATTCGCGGCTATACAAAGGAAGGTCTTCTTATCTGTGATCCTTGGGGTTTGCAGCATCATATCTCTGACGATCATTTCAAAAAAGCCTGGATTCCCAGCCCGAGATTCGGCAGAAGTATGATTGTGATTGAGCCTATTTTGAAGAGTCGGATTTAAAGAAGTTAAATCCGAGGATTCAAAGTAAGCACGGCTTACTTTGAAGTCATAATCTCAATAACATCTCTATTCTTTAGAGGGGTATCTTTGGCAATCTTGCGCTTGCTCTTGACGTCAATTGCTGCTACAAAATTTTTGGCTAAATCGGTATGAATGTGTGCGGCAAAGTCTAATGCTGTGCTGTTTGGTGGCAGTAAAAAGCAGTCTGGCAGGATTCTTCCTTGGCTGTCTCCCAATTTGCCTACTCCTCCGGGGAAGATGGCAATATATTTCAATAGTTCCAGCACGGCAGTATCCAGTGCTTTCTGCACACCCGTGCTGCC
>CAZNFZ010000100.1:0-5091 GCA_964572665.1 uncultured Methanosarcinales archaeon | reverse complement strand
GCACGGAATGCCTTTTTCTTTCGCAAGAATCGGCAAGTGCATAACGATTTCAGCGGGCTGCACGTCCTTTGCAAAGACAACTAATTTTGCAGTGCCTCTTTCGAGCGATTTTGTAGCTTCATTTGTACCTTTCTTGATTTTACCGGTATTCTTGGCTACTTCAACAGCTTCTAATGCTTTTTGTATATCATCTGCCATATGAATCCTCCAGGAGAACACTCCCTCATTCAGCCCTTAACAGGCCTCATCAATCATAGGTTACTATTTGATTTTCAAGAGGTGGTTTATAAAGATATCGTTCTCGTGAGCAGTCTAGCGCCGACAATTAAATATTTAAACGATGACGAGATTGTAATCATATGAACTTCCGAAACAAATATTTGCTTATCACGATCAGAACGCTGTTTGGATTAATGATGACTTTCAGCGGAGTGATGGGTTTTCTAGCCGGCAGTTCTATGGAAGGAGTGCCGCCAGAAATGATTCCTACAATGCAGACTCTCTTGAAAACGGGCATATTCCAGATGATTAAAACAACTGAAATAGTTGCAGGACTTATGTTAGTCATTGGATTCCTGCCAGCGCTCGCAGCAATATTCATCGCGCCAATAGCTGTAGGAATCGTTGTGGTTAACTCAATGATTGCCCCGGATATGATTATATCGGGCGTCATTGTCTGCCTGTTCAACGCATACTTAGGATACGCATACTGGGACAAGTACAAAGCATTGTTTAAGCGCTAATGCGATTCTCGAAACTATTATAATATAGCAACACGCAGATATTGCCATGCTCGAGCTTGCACTCATTATAGTGGCGCTGTTTGTTCTCGTTGTTGCATCATATGTTGACTTGAGAATCCTTGAAGTACCTGACTGGCTGAATTACGCAGGAATTGCCGCAGGACTTGGCATACACTTGATATTTTCATTACAGCAGTGGAACTGGTGGCCAATAGCATCCAGCGCAATCGGATTCGGAATTGCGTTTGCTCTCGCATGCTTAATGTTCTACACCGGCCAATGGGGCGGCGGGGACGCAAAACTCTTGATGGCGCTTGGAGCAATAATTGGATTTGCGCCAGGAAAATTTTCTTTTGGAGCGGGCTTCTTGATTAATCTCGTCTTTATCGGAGGTGCTTGGGGCATCATGTGGAGCTGCGCTCTTGCAATAAGAAACTGGAAAACATTCTGGAAAACATTCAGGACACTATCTCACAAGAAGCCTTATTCACGCATACGGATAAGTGCAATGATCATAACAGTACTTCTTGTAATCGCCGCACTTATTTTACTGCAGTACCAGTTGGAACTTATTGCATTTGCGCTTGTTATTTATTTCACCTGCTATTCGATAATTTTTGTCAAAAGCGTTGAAATGAGCTGCATGCACAAATGGGTAACGCCGGACAAACTAACAGAGGGAGATTGGCTAGTGAAACCAGTAAAAATCGGCAAGACCGTGATTGCGCCGCCGCGACTGGGACTGGAGAAAAAACAAGTTGAATTATTGCAAAAATTGCACAAACAAAAGAAAATTGACAAAATTCTGGTACGCTACGGCATTCCGTTTGCGCCGGCATTCTTATTTGCCTTTGCGGCAACACTAGCGTTTGACAATATCGTGTTAGCGGCACTCTTTTAACTCAACTGTTACGACAAAGTTTTAAAAGACACTCAGCTATACTGTGTTTATGGTATTAGAAACAGAATTTATAGTGATGGTTGGTCTGTTAACCATGTTCTCAATAGTTGCTGTAATTTTGAAAACATTAAAGACGAAAATATTTGATATGTGATTAAGGTATTCTGCGCAAATTCTTCAACCTATAATCTTCCTTTGGCATTTCTTTTGGTTTTTCAACTTCAATCGGCTTTGGTTTTTCTCTCTCAAATAAGCCGACATTCTTTGTCTCATCCTTGATTTTGCTTTCCAAAGAAGATAATTCGCCCTCATCAGCGGGCTTTGGCTGCCAGCCAACCTGCACGTTGTCGCCTTCAAAGCGAGGAATAACGTTAAGCATGGTATGATTATGTTTTTGACCAGCAGGCGGGCCGTTTTGAATAAGCATGTTTGTGCCTTGCGCTCCAAGCGCTTCAAACACGGCAACACCAATCTTGTTTGCTACTTTGAACATGTCGCCTACAACAAAATCAGGAACAGCTTCGATAATAGGAGAGTGCTCTTTAGGCAAAATTATGACGTGGCCAGGAACAACTGGCTCTGGAGAAAGCATGGCAATTACTTTTTCATCCTCAAACAACATGTTCACTTTTTTTTGAACAAGCTGGCAAAACGTGCACTCGCTCATTTGCCACCTGTCAGGAATTCGGCGATGTCGTCTAATTTTGATTTTTTAGGCGCTTCTTTCTTTTCTTCCTTCGGCTTTTCATTTTTCTCAGGAGCTTTTGCTTCTTTAACTTCAGCACGAGGCTTTGGAGTTTCTTTTCCAAACTGCTTCGCAACAGCAGCAGCAAGCTTTTCAAACACTGAATCAGAAGTTTTCTGGTCAACGTTAATTGTTGGCGGCTGCAAGGCAATGTTATCATTCGGAGTTCTAGGAATGACGTGCAGCAGGAAATGAGGCGCTCTTTGCCCGGCAGCAACGCCATTCGCAACAAATATTGAAGTGCCCTCGATTTTCAAAGCGCGAATAACAGCATGACTTAACTGCTTTGCAACCATGCCAACATGCGCGACAAGGTCATCATTCATTTGCGGCATAATGGCAACGTGCTCTTTTGGAACAACAAGAACGTGGCCAGATGCTCCGGGATTGATATCAAGAACTGCAGTTACTTTGTCATCTTCGTACACTTTCTTTGCAGGAATCTTGCCAGAAGCAATGTGGCAGAAAATACACTGCTGTTCTTCATCAGCCATACGCTCTGCAAAAAGGCTTGTCTATAAAAAGATTCACACCACAAACTATTTAAATGCAGAAGAGCAATTTAAACTAAAAAAGAGAGTGATTATGAGCTTATTTGACAGCAGAAGAGGAATAACTCCACTTGTCGCAACCATACTTCTCGTAGCTTTTTCAGTAGGCCTTGGCGCATTAGTAATGAGCTGGGGAGAAGACTACATAGCGCAAAAAGCAGAATTTGTCCAAGGAACTGCAGAAGTAAAATCAGGCTGCGACACGGCAACTATTAGCATCATAAAGATCGGCGGACAGCCACAGGCATGCTTTGGTCCAAACGGCATCCAATTATGGATGGACAACGGTCCTGACGTTGACATTTTCAATATTCACGCACGAATTGCAGGAACAAATGGTGTTCAGGTTATAGAAGGAATTCTTTCGCAACCATTGGTAAAATCGAATGCGGTCAAGATAGTTGTTCCATTAGACAAAACAGTCGCTCCGATTTTACAGATAAAACTCACACCGAAAATCTGGACAGGCTCAGCATCGGTAACGTGCGCACAAAACGCAATTACTTTGGAAAGATTGCCTGCGTGTTAAATGAGCCGAAGACGTAATCATAAAAGTTCTGGATTGATTTTTTACCAGTAATTTGGTCAAACAGCCATGACTGCATTTGAGGCGCAGTTGTTTTCGGCTGAACAAATAAGGTTATTGCGTTTCTCTGTTCATTGCAGAAATTTGTACTACAAAAATCGCCTTCAACCGGCCTATTAGTTAGAGAAAGGACATTGTTCTCGCTTTCCATTACTTCAAAAGATGCTTGCAAGCTCACATCGTGATTAAAAGTGGCGCTGTCTTCTACCAAAACAAAACGCGTGCCGATTTGATTTTTAACAAGGTGATTATCTTCGAGATAGATTTTTGTAGCATTTCTTGCATAAAACCCTATATCGTAATTGACAATCCTGCACTTTGAAATAGTAATATTTGACACGTGCTCAATCGAAATGCCCTTTCCGCCCTTCCAACTTTTCAAAACTGCGCCATTGCAGTCAAGGTTAACATCATTTCCAACAACGGAAATGCCTTTGTCAAGAAAATAGACATCTGTACAAAACTGGACAGACTTACGTATCATCATGCCGTCCCTAGGCACTACACACCCCAGCACCACTGGCGCCAGCAGCAATAACACTATAACCCACTTCATCTCTTTTTCTTTAAAACCACTATAACTGCAATAATTGCTATAATTGCTGAAAAGCCATATACGACAAACCAGATAGGAGCTGATTTTTTCTCAGTAAAGGACGATGAATTACCCTTGAACTCCTGTTGAACTTCTTTTTCGGCATTATCTATTATTTTTTTGGCTTCTTCTGCCGCATTTTTTTGTTCTATGATTGGCTTAGGTTGATTGGTGGCGCAATCGGCATCAGTCTGTGCTGTGCATTTTTTGCTGCAATAAAAGTCGCCTGCTTCACAGACGTTCATTTCGCGCACTTCATTGCACGCATTAACCTCGCAGAATGTTCGCTCTACATTTTTATTTCCGAGCATCACAACATTAAATTTACTGCTGATAGCAGACACGGCAAACTGGAAACTTTTGTCATTGTTGTCCCTGATTATGTTTTCGTACGAATCAAGCAGGCGCAGGCCTATATTATTTTTCAAGAAGCCATTTTCCTCGATTAATGAATTGGTGACGTTCTTCAGATACAGGCCTTGCGTAAATGTGACGATGTTGCAATTCCGGAGGGTTACGTTATCGGCATTTTCAACGCGAACTCCGATTTCGCTTTGCCCAGTTACGCCGCGCAGGATACTGCCAGCGCAGTCAAACACAACATCACTTGACGCAATCTTGATGCCGTTTGGAATGTCGTATGTTTTTCCGCACAATGTCATGCTTTGCGTGATTGTCATGCCATCGGTCGGTTCAGCGCATTCCGCGGCAGCTATAGGGATGAGTAATAGGAATAGCAGTATGACCTCTTTTTTCATATCGTGCAAGAAAGTCTACGTATTAAAAATATTTTCTATTCTACAAACCGTACATCCAACTTTTTAATAACTATTATATATGCGATTTTCTATTACGATGCGAATGGAAGGCATACATGGCGTCAGTGAATTAGGTCAGAAGAATACACTGGAGTGAAAGAAAATGTGTGGAATTCTTGGCTATTTTGGACTGCGAAACGGCACTTCTTTGG
>CAZNFZ010000099.1:0-1765 GCA_964572665.1 uncultured Methanosarcinales archaeon | reverse complement strand
GCTGACTGTGAAGTTGTTGCGTTTTTTATTTACTCCAAAATTACCGATGCGCTTCTCAGAAAATTGAAAGCAGCAAAAATAATAACGACCATGTCGACTGGATTTGACCATGTTGATTTGGAAGCGTGCAGAAAGAGAAATATTGTTGCGTGTAATGTTCCTGCGTATGGCGACAACACTGTTGCAGAGCACGCCATGGCGCTTTTATTGGCAATTTCAAGAAAGATTGTTCCTAGCGTGGAGCGCACTAGAAAAGGCGACTTTAGTTTGGAAGGATTGCGTGGTTTTGACCTCAAAGGCAAAACATTGGGAATTCTTGGCACGGGAAGGATTGGCAGAAACGTCGCGCATTACGCCGAGGCATTTGGCATGAAAGTTATCGCGTTTGACAAATTTCCAAATGAAGCATTGGCAAAAGAATGCAATTTCACGTATGTAACATTTGATGAAGTGCTGGCACAGTCAGACGTTCTGAGCCTGCACCTGCCTGAGATGCCTGAAACTCATCATATCATCAATAAGGATAACGTCAAAAAAATCAAGAAAGGCTGTGTGCTTATCAACACTGCAAGAGGCGGCTTGATTGAAACAGAAGCAATTTTACGCGGTTTAAAAGAAGGCATTTTTTCTGCCTGCGGGCTTGATGTGTTAGAGGAAGAAATTGCAATTAAAGAAGAAGCTGAATTGTTGCATGAGACCTTTCAGAAAGCAGGCGATATGAAAACTTTACTGGAAGCGCATATTTTGCTGCGCCATCCGCAGGTGCTTATTACGCCTCATAATGCATTCAACAGTACTGAATCATTGACTCGTATTCTTGACACCACAATTGACAACATAAATGCGTTCTTGGCAGGCGTTCCTAAGAATAAATTAACATAGCTTGCCGTGCCGCAAATATCAAAACAATAAACAATACTGTCCACGCAATGTTTTCAACAAGTTTTTTCCAATTCAGGGGTATTTTGATGTTTGCGCCGTAGCACCCGCAGTTTTCTATTTTCTTTTTCTGAATCAAGCCATAGGCGACAAACACTGTTGCGACAATCATTAGCGCCAATCCAGCAACGGCCCCATACACAAGATATTTGCCAGACAGTATCCACCAGCCTACAAAGAACTCGATAAATGGCAAGGTGTAAGCTGCCGGCTTGACTAATCGACGTGGCAGCAAGCCATATGACGCAACTATCACGCTAAACTCTTTCAGATTTGGCAATTTAAGCGCACCAGTCATAATGAACAGTATGCCAAGCAGTATGCGTAATCCGGGAATGAAATACAGTAATTGCATAATTCACCTTTTTTCCTTATGAGTTATGCAAAAATATTTAAAAGTATGGTACGGGAGTTACGGTATGCGTTCAGTAAAAGAGGCATATGTTGCAGGGAAATGTGTTCTTGTCCGTGTTGGGTTTGACGTTCCGCTCAAGAATGGCAGGGTTGCCGATGACAAGCGTTTGCGCGCTGCTTTGCCCACAATTAATCTTTTGCGAAAAAAGAAAGCTAAAGTAATTCTTATCTCACATCTAGGAAGGCCAAATGGTGATGTTGTTGAAGATTTGAGATTGGCTCCGATTGCAAAAGCATTGTCAAAACTGCTGAACTTTCCTGTGCAATACGAGCCTGACTGCATTGGCAGTGATGTTGAAGAAAGCGTGCGCGGAATGCATGAAGGAGATGTGTTGCTTTTGGAAAATTTGCGTTTTTATCCTGAGGAGGAAGCAAACGACAAAGGTTTTGCCCAGAAGCTGGCAGCGATTGC
>CAZNFZ010000098.1:0-16851 GCA_964572665.1 uncultured Methanosarcinales archaeon | reverse complement strand
CTTTTTCGCATCAATGCCCTTTGACTCAACTAAAGTGCCCTTACTGTCAGAAATAGCGACTAATTTCGCGCCTGCTTCGCTCATAAACTTTACAACGAATTCACCGACGTTACCATAACCTTCAACTGCATACGTGACTTTCTTGATATCCTTGCCCAGATGCTTAAGCGCGACTTTAATCGCGTGAAAAACACCAAAACCAGTACTGCCAAGTTCGTGCGGAAGTCCGCCAAGAGCTTTTGGCTTGCCAGTGCACGCGTTCATATCACCATTTGCCCTGGCAAACGTCTCCATATCGTGCTCTGCCATACTAATGTCAGGGCCGGCAACATAATTCAACGGCACAACACCTTTCAACAATTTTGAAAACGCAGCAACCCATTCATCCTTCTGCTTTGGAGTCATGTTGTGCGGCTCACCAATAATTCCTGCCTTAGCTCCGCCAAAAGGCAAGTCCGCCATTGCGTTCTTCCACGTCATCGTTCTTGCCAATCTAAAAACTTCAGCTTTGTCAACAGTAGGAGTAAAACGAATGCCCCCTTTACCCGGACCAAGAGCAGTATTGTCAATCACCAGCACGCCATGCATGCCCAACTTAGGATTATACACCTCAATTATTCTCTCAGGACCAACATCATCAAACATTTCATCCATACTACATCACCTCAAACTATTTTTTGGCCAGTTTCCTCATCATAAATGTGAATGACCTGCACAGGACAAACTTCTGCAGCATCCTTGTTCACCGCCAAAATATTCTTGCCCTCTTTTGACAACTGGCTTTCCTTGACTATCAATATTTGATTCCCATTCTCATCAGTTTTTGCACCAATTAAGTCCGCCTTGCCGTCATCCCTCATCACCCAGAACTCAGGCGCGACTGCTGCACATGCCGCGGCACCAATACAGTTTTTCCTGTCGAATACAATCCTGTACGTCTTCTCTCCCATGTAAGAAAAAGTCAAAATAGCAAGTTATAAACTTTTCTACTGAAACAGCTCATCTACATCAACAATCGGCTGCCTGTTCTCATAACCGGATTCACAATCGTGCCAGTAGCGAATCTTTTGTTCGCCCAACTGCCAGCACAAGTAAGCATCGTCGCCATTTACCTTGAACGGAAAGTCAACAAGGCCATCATCAATGTCTTTCACAATAATGCCCATTTCGTTCAAGCCCTCAATCACTTTATAGAACTGATAATACAATTTGTGGAACTGCTTGTTTGCCTTTACCTGCTCCGTAACAAAATAATGGAAGCCCTCATCGCTGCTGACTTCAAGAACAACTTCATTTGTTTCCAACAACCAAGAAATCTTGTCACGCAAACGCTGGGCTTTCTTGAGAAACTTCTCTACCACGGGCAATGCAGTATCTGCCTCCTCAATGGTATAATATTTCATGTCTCCACTGGCAATTGTGCTTCACTCCATTCGGCAATCCCGCCTTCATACGCTTTGACTTTGAAGCCAAGCTTGGACAATTTCTCAGCAGCATAGCCGGACAGCGGACACGTATATCCGCCGCAATAAACAACTATGAGCTTTGACTTGTCCAACTTCTTCGCCTCTTTGTCAATCTCATCAGTAGGAAAAGACTTTGCTCCTTTAATATGTTTCGAAAGAAAATTCTGATACTGGCGGACATCAAGCAACACGAAGTCCTTCTTTTCAGCTAGCATCTTTTTCAACGCCTCTTTAGCTATTTTTTCATACATAGTGTTCTAACGCATGAACTAATAATCTTACACCAAAGCCAGTGCCGCCCTTCCTGACATACTCCGCATCCATATTAGACCAGCTCACACCTGCAATGTCAATGTGCGCCCACGGCGTTTTTTCCACAAACGCCGCCAGAAACACGCCGCCCATTATAGAGCCTGCTGAACGCGGAATCTTGCCTATATTTTGCACGTCAGCAATGTCAGACTTAACCATTTCATGATATTCCGAATAAAATGGGAAAGGCCACAAGCGCTCACCTGTTGCATTGCCAGACATAATCAAATGATCAATAAGTTTTGTCTCAGTACCCATCACTCCTGCACAGACGTGGCCAAGCGCAACACTTACAGCACCTGTCAATGTTGCAATGTCAACCATCGCATCAGGCTTTATCATCTTCTCCGTGTAAGCCAATGCATCTGATAAAATAACACGCCCCTCTGCGTCGGTGTTTACAATCTCAATAGTCTTGCCATTGTATGCTATAACAACATCACCTGGCTTGTATGGGTCCATGCCAAGCATGTTTTCAGTGGCTGCGAAAACGCCAACCACGTTAACCTTGAGCTTCAACAAAGCTGCTGCCTTGACTGTTGCCAAAACTGTTGCAGCGCCTGCCATGTCTTCTTTCATCGTCAGCATGCCATCAGCCGTCTTGATATCCAATCCGCCGCTGTCAAATGTAATCCCCTTGCCGACAAGCGCCACTTTCTTCTTTCCACCGCCATTATATTCCATAATGACGAATCTGGGCTCGTTCGCGCCGCCACGGTTTACGGCAAGCAACGCAGTAAGACCGATCTTTTCGATTGCCTTTTTATCGTGAATTGTTACTTTGACGCCAAGCTTTTCCAATTTCTTTGCTTCCTGCGCAAGATCATCAGGCTTCATATTACTGGCAGGCTCGTTCACCAAATCTCTGACTAAATTTGCACATTCGCCGAGAACCGTGCCCTTGTTGACGCTTTCCTTCACGTCATCACCGACCAAAGTAACCTGAGAAATGATTTTTATTTTGTCCCTGTCAACAGTCCTGAACTTGATATATTGATACGCACCCAGCACACTGCCCTCAGCAACTGCCTGCGCACGCTCCTGCCGAGTTGTTTTTGCAATATCAAGATTATGCAAGGTAGTCGAGTATTCAGTAATTCCGCAGAAGTCCCTTGCAATACGCGCGCTCAATCCTGCAGCACGCCTGATTATTTCAAGAGTCACGTCCTTCTGCTTTCCAAGACCAAGCAACAAAATATTCTTTGCGGGAATCTTATCTAGTGTTGAAATAACCCTAAACTGCTGCCATTCACCCTCAAACTCCTTGCCCTTTATTGCGTGCGCAATCGCACCGTTCAGTTTTTCATCAACCGCTTTCAATTCAGCCGGCAATTTTTCAGCCGGAGAAAACAAACCAACAACAATTAACCCTGTTTTAAAAGAATCAAGCTTTGCATCAACAACGCGTACCTGCATCACGATAAAAATAATTGTACAACTTACTTATAAAGTTTATGATTATAATTTTGCAAATTCTGACTGCAAGAACAAAGCATCCTCTTCAATATTCGGGCTTTCAGTGATAACGACGCCTTTAATTCTGAATTCCTTCCACGCTTTCAACATATCTTTCCAGTTGAAATCTGATTCGCGGAAGTTCAAATGGTTCTTTTCACCTTTCGGACCATAATTAATGCCGCAGCACTGAATGTGCATATTATCCAATGCTTCCCTACCAAGACCTTTCTCTATTTGTGACAGAATATCCCTGAATTCTTCCAAAGTGTTGTTCGTGCCATTATATCTGGCGTGCAAATGACCAAAGTCAATACACGGCATTACTTGCTCGACCTCCTGAGACAACTTGATAGTTTCCTGCAAATCACCCCACTGAGTCTCCTTGCCGGTTGTTTCAGGACGAATCCATAATTTAACGCCCTCGTCTTGCAACTTTTTAACGACATCTTTCACGCCATGCGTGACAATCTCATGCACTTTATCCTTTGGACGGCCAAGATAATAGCCCATATGCCACGTAATGCTATATCCGCCGCACTCGTGCATTCTTCTAGCAGCAGAAAGCATACGATTAACAGATGCCTGCAGTTTTTCAGCCTCCAATGCTGCAAGATTAACATAATACTGGCCATGACAAGTAAGAACAACATTCAAATCTTCAGCGACTTTCTTTATTTCAGGAGCGAGCTTTTCATTAACGTGCACGTTCTGCACGAACTCAAACTCCATTGCGTCAAGGCCAAGCTTGCGAACTTGCTTGACACCATTTAACGAATCCCGCGGCTGTGTAGACATAGGAATGCCAGGGCTGCCAAAAATAAGAGATTTCATATGATAAGAACTTTAACCCGCGTTTATAATTTTATCGCGTTAATATCTTCAACGCACAGCCACGCAGCCATATTGCCAAAACCCTGCTTGTTAATGTCGAACGGCTCGATTTTTTGTGCGTTTTTCAAGAAAATAAGTATGCAATAGTGCTTGTCTTTGAAAAGTTCTTAGAATTTGCCAATGTCACTAACATTAATGCCGTCAGCGCCTCCATACTGTCCAAGAATCTCTTTCACAGCAGCAGGAGTGAGCTCTGAAAATTCCAAAACTTTCTCAACTTCTGCCTTGATAGAAACAAGTTCTCCAGAATCCTTGAAATACACAGTCTCGCCTGTGTGAATTTTACCCCACGGCGCAGACTTGTTAGAATACCATCTTGACTCAATCTTTTTCTCACCAGAAAGAATTTTCTGAGTGAGCTTCCACTCTTTTTTCATTATGGCAATATGGTGCATAATTTATTACGACGCCGGCTTCTCTATATCTTTCCTTATTTTTTTAAGATAAATGCAGAAATTATCATGATCAATGCCAATTTTGTCTTTAGGAATTTGCACGACTGATGTCGCCATATAATCAAGTTTGGCTAAAAGTTCTTTTCTTTTGTCTTCTTCTAATGGCTTCTTATTACGCCCATATTCATTTACAACTGCCGTAATTTCCGCCTCTACAGACTTGACTTTAGTATTGAAATCGCTGACATACATTTTGAATGGACTGAAATCCTCTGCAATCTTTTTGTATGATGCCTGCGCATCAGCGTTCTTGTTTTCAGGCAGCTTTAGCAATTGTTTTTCAGCACTTTCCAGAATAACGCCAACAGCAGGATAAATACCGTCATTAAAACACTTGCCAGCCAAATTCAGTTCAAGCTCAAATAACTGCTCTTTAAGCTTATTATAACGTGGAGCAAGGTCAAATACTCCGGCAAGCGTTTCAAGACTTTCCAACGCGGCGACATATTCTTTTTTCTCAAAGAGTTCTTGCGCCTCTGTAATCCTTTCAGTGGTCTCAACGTAATCCTTCTGAGAAGCCAGCACCTTCTGCGCCCAATTAAGCTTTTTCAGCTGACGGCTGAGCTTAGCAGACGTCACAGTCTTTGTTTCTTCAGTATATCGCTTTGCAGAAATTAATTCACCAAGTTCATCAATCACGTCATTTAATGTAAAACGATCATCAGGATTCTTAGCACAAGATACCTCTATGATCGCCTCAAATGCACTCGAAATATCTTTTCGGTAATCACGCACTGAAGTAGGATGTTCCTGACTTAACTTAATCGCCTTCAGAAGATCAGTCTGATCTTTGTCTTCATACCTGTCATGCCCAGTAACAATCTTGAAAAGAAGTATTCCTAATTGATACACATCGGTGCGCTCGTCAACCTTTCCATCCCACTGCTCAGGTGCCATATAACGAGGAGTGCCTGCAACAACAGTCTGCTGGAAAGTCTGTGACGCATCAAAAAACTTAGCAAGACCAAAATCCGCAATAACCGGTGTGTTTTCCTCTTTTCGCATCAGAACATTTGCCGGCTTCATGTCACGATGAATAATTCCCTTTGAATGCGCATAGCGCAATGCTTCTGCAATCTGTATGCCAATACGAGCCGCTTCGTCAAATGGAAGCTGTTTATCTTTGAAATCCACAACATACTCCTCGAGTGTTTTCCCATCGATATGTTCAAGATACAAACACATCCCAATCTTGTCATGAATAAGCCCATAAGTCCTCAAAATTCCTGGATGATCAAGCTTTCTTAACGCAAAACCTTCAAGATTAAAACGATTCTCATGCTCAGCACGCTTGGCAGGATCAATATCATCCGACAAGGTCTTTAAAACTTTAACAGCAACGTACGCACTTTTCAGCCCAAGCAATTCCCTAATATCCTTACCTTCCTCCCACGCTTTGGTTGGATCTGCCAAATGCTTTGCCCTGCACTCCTCGGCGGAAGCATTAATTCTGTCAATAAGATTCGCGTCAGTAATTGGCTTTGGCATTTCGTGTTCCTTGGGCTCTTCAAATGGCACTTGAATTCCAAGCCACGCAGGACTCATTTCACCACGCAAGACAAGCGCTTTTACCAGGCCGATAGGGTTTTGCAATCTCGCATACCATACCTCACTCATGCCGCCCTTGCCCAAACGCTTTTCTAAAACTGCAATGTCATCGGCCAGCACAGTCCTCTTACGCTGGTCGGTATCAGAGTCTATAGGAGTAAATACTGCTCTTTCAAGGCTAACAGGCGTGAGACTCTTTTCAAGAATAATGGGCGCAGGACTAGGTGGACTTACTAATTTTTCACTCACCCGAATATCTCTGTTTTCTTCTGGCATACAACACGCGCAGAATTCCCCGCTTCACTATAGAGTGACGAAGAATGACCTATTTATATAGCTTTTGACCTATCCGAAACTTTTCCCACAGCCACAGTTCTGCTTGGCATTAGGGTTGTTAATCTTAAAGCCAGACTCGTTAAGCTGGTCAACATAGTCAATCTCAGCGCCCCTCAACATATTCAGGCTGTCAGCGTCAATGAACAATTTAACACCCTTATCTTCAAAGACAAAGTCAGTCTTTCCAGGAGTCTTTTCAAAGTTCATCTGATAGACAAAGCCGGAACAGCCGCCTGGAGAAACTGAAATTCTCAAGCCAAAGCCAGCCATGTTGTCCTTTTTCTGCAATTCAGTCACTTTAACAGCGGCAACATCTGAAATGAACACTTTAGCAGGACCTGTAGGCTCTTCGTGCTTGTGCTCCGTTACTTCTTCTGAAATGAACTTGTTAATTTCAGCAACCATACTATCAATTGTTTCATCATCAATGCCATGAATCTGGCAGCCGGCTTCAATCGTGTCAAAAACGTTTGCGTGACAGCCAACGCAATGCAGCCCATGCTCTAACATAATGACGGCGACATCAGGATACTTCTTCAATACATCCCCAATGACCATGTCCTTTGTAACTAATTGTTTTACTTCAGTTTTCTGCATCTTCTGCCTCCAGCTTCTTCCCCATATATTGGAGAACGCCGAGTTTTAATACTTTAAATCCCAATAACGCACACTTCAAACGCATGCACGAAATAGGAATACTAATCAAATTCAACGCGTCCTGTTTATTAAACTTCGCAACCTCTTCCAAAGACTTGCCAAGAGCATATTCTGTCAACATCGACACTGCAGCTTGCGAGATAGCGCAGCCCTTGCCAGTGAACCTGCAATTGCCGATTCTGCCATCTTTTACAAGAATGTGCAAGGTGATTTCATCACCACAGGACGTGTTAGCGTCATGCGAGACAATGTCAGGGTGCGGCAAGATGCCTTTGTTCCTCGGATTACGATAGTAATCCAAAATTATTTCCTGATACATTTCATTGTTCATAGGCGGAACACCTTCTTTGCCTTCTGCAATGCAATAAGAAACGCATCAATATCTTCTTTAGTATTGTAAGGGCCAACACTGATTCTGGCTGTTGCAGGAATATCTAATTTCTCCATCAATGGCTGTGCGCAATGGTGGCCTGAACGCGCACAAATATTCTGCTGGTCAAGCACAGTAGAAACGTCATGAGCGTGCATATCGCCAAGATTAAAGCTGATAACGCACGCGCGCTGTTCAGGACCGTAAATCGTAATGTGCTTGTCCGCCTTCATATTATCATACGCGTATTTGATTAATTTTTGCTCATGATTCCAAACATTCTCCATACCTAATGACTGCAAATAATCAACTGCGGCTCCCAAGCCCACAACACCTGCAATGTTTGGCGTGCCAGCTTCAAACTTCCACGGCACTTCATTCCAAGAAGCACCTTCAAAAGTAACTTCCTTAATCATGTCCCCTCCGCCAAGCACTGGCTCCATTTTTTCCAGCAATTCTCTCTTTGCATACAAAACCCCAACTCCGAATGGACCAAGCATCTTGTGCCCAGAGAAGACCAAGAAATCACAGTCAAGATCTTTCACACTGACAGACATATGCGGAACACTTTGGGAAGCATCCAAAAGCACAGTAACACCGTTCATGTGCGCCTCTGCAATCAGTTCTTTCGCAGGATTAACTGTGCCAAGCACGTTACTGATATGAGTAAATGCGAACAATTTCGGCTTTTGCCTGAGCAAGTGCATAACTGAGTTCTTGTCAAGCTCGCCAAGCTCATTAATAGGAACGTAAACTATTTTTGCACCTGTTTTTTTCGCGAGCATCTGCCACGGCACAATATTGCTATGGTGCTCCATTTCTGTTAAAAGAATAACGTCGCCTTTCTGGATATTCGCTGCACCCCAGCTCTGAGCGACCAGATTGATAGCTTCTGTTGCATTCCTGACAAACACAACTTCTCTTTGCTGAGCGTTGATAAAATTCGCAATTTTCTTTCTTGCACCTTCATATGCCTGCGTTGCCTCTTCTGCGAGAGAATAAACTCCCCGGTGCACGTTTGCATTAGAAACTTCGTAAAACTTGCGCATTGCATCCAGCACAACTTTAGGCCTTTGCGTAGTTGCAGCGCTATCTAAGTAAATTAAATTGCGCGCAAAGAACGGAAAGTCCTTCCGCACTTTTACTGCGTCCAGAATTGTTACTCCTGCCATTCGCCCACCAAATGTTCATAACCTTTCGGCAAGTTAAGGAAACCCTCGATTATTAATTTACGCGCATCTGGCTCCCTGATGCCCCTGCTCTTGAGATAGAAAATCTTGTTTTCGTCCAGCGGGGCAATTGTTGCAGCATGAGAAGCTTTCACTTCATCTGCCTCAATTTCCAATGACGGAATAGCTTCTGCTTCTGCACTTTCATCCAACAGCATGAAATGCTGAGTTACAAAACTGTCGCTAAGCTGGCCGTGCTTGGGAATAATTATTTTCGCGTGTGAAATAACATTACCTTTACGGACAATGCCCCGTACATTAACACGCGACTTAGTGCGCATAGCATCATGAATGACAACAACATTGCTCTGCCCATTGACGAGGAAGATTTCCTCAATCTGCACTTCAGCACCTTCACCAGCAAGACGAATAACACGTTCGGTAGATTCAGGAGCAGAATGAACTAGCACAATCTCACGCTTTTCACCCGCCGGAATAACGATTTCTTCCATCATCCGACACTACCCTCCATTTCAAGCTGGATGAGCTTGTTCAATTCAACAGCATACTCCATCGGCAGTTCTTTGGTAAACTCTGCAATAAAGCCAAGAACAATCATAGCCAATGCTTCGCTTTCTGATAATCCTCTGGACATTAAATAGAATAATTGCTCTTCGCCAACTTTTCCAACCGTTGCCTCGTGAGCAATTGTTGCAGATGGCTCTTCAATCTTCATAGTTGGATAAGTATCAGAGCGTGAGTATTTATCGAGCAAGAGAGCGTCGCATTTAACTGAGCTGGTGACGTTCTTTGCGCCTTTTGCAACCCGCACCAATCCCCTGTAACTTCCCCTGCCACCGTCCTTACTGACAGATTTAGAGATAATGCGCGAGCTTGTGTTAGATGCCAGATGAATTACCTTTCCACCAGCATCCTGATGCTGGCCTTTACCGGCATACGCAACGCTCAAAATGTCTGCACGTGCTCCTTCACCTTTCAAAATAACACACGGATACTTCATCGTCAATTTGCTGCCAAGATTTCCGTCAACCCATTCAACCGTTGCATTCTTGTGCGCTATTGCACGCTTAGTTACAAGATTGTAAACGTTGCTGCTCCAATTCTGGATAGTTGTGTAACGGACTTTAGCGCCTTCAAGCGCAATAAGCTCAACAACTGCCGCGTGCAGGCTGTCAGTAGAGTAAACAGGAGCCGTGCAGCCCTCAATATAGTGCACTTCAGCGTCTTTGTCCACAATAATGAGCGTGCGCTCAAACTGGCCGACATTCTTTGCATTAATCCTGAAATACGCTTGAAGCGGAACTGTTACTTTAACGCCCGGCGGGATGTAGATAAATGAGCCTCCGCTCCAGACAGCAGTATTTAATGCAGCGAATTTATTGTCACCTGCCGGAACAATCGTAGCAAAATATTTTTGCAACAGCTCAGGATGCTCCTTAACAGCAGTATCAGTATCTGTGAAAATAACGCCCTGCTTTGCCAAATCTTCTCTTAACTTGTGATAAACGGTCTGGCTCTCATACTGCGCGCCAACTCCACCCAAAAATTTCTGCTCTGCCTCAGGAATGCCCAACCTATCAAATGTTTTCTTGATGTCAGCAGGAACATCCTCCCAATTGTGCGCGGTCTTATCAGACGAGCTCAAGTAATAAGTATATTTGCCAAAATCAATCTCTTTCAGATTACCGCCCCACTCAGGCATTTGCTTGCTCAGAAAGATTTTTAGTGCCTTCAGGCGAACATCAAGCATCCATTGAGGCTCATTCTTAACTTTAGAGATTTGCCTGACAATATCTTCAGACAACCCTTTCTGCGTCTTGAACGCATAATTCTCAGGATCTTTGAAGCCATATTTTTTCTCGTAATCATTATTAAGAATTGTAAGACTCATACGGTCACCAGCTTCTGATAGCCATTTTTCTCGACTTCAAGAGCGAGCTGCGCATTTCCTGTCGCGACAATCTTTCCATCCACTATGATGTGCACAACATCCGGCTTCAGATAATTCAGCAAACGCTGATAATGAGTAATAACCAGACAACTAAACGCAGGGCTTTTTAATTCGTTGACTGCTTTTGACAACACCTGCATGCTATCAACATCAAGACCAGAATCCATCTCGTCAAGAATTGCGAGCTGAGGCTTTGTTGTCAGCAATTGCAAGATTTCTGCACGCTTTTTCTCCCCGCCAGAAGAACCAACATTCACATCACGATCAATAAAAGACTTATCAACACCAACCACAGAAAGATGCGCATCCAATTGCTTTTTGAAAGCGATAAAAGATAACTTAGAATCCTTGATTTTTGCCAAAGTAAACAAAAACTTTGACAAACTCAAGCCCTGCAATTCCAACGGGTGCTGGAATGCCAAAAACAAACCGAGCTTTGCGCGCTCATCAGGAGACAAGCCCAAAATACTTTTGCCGTCAACCAGAATATCCCCTTTTGTAATTTGATATTTCGGATGTCCGGCAAGAACGTATGACAAAGTGCTTTTACCAGAGCCATTCGGTCCCATTAAAGCATGCACTTCACCTGGATTGACAACTAAAGAAATGCCTTTCAAAATTTCCTTACCATCTATAGAGACATGAAGGTCTCTAATTTCCAGTTTCATTGCTCCCCCATCACTTGTTAACTTGAATTAAAGGTGTTTCAAAACAAACATTGCAATTCTTTGGCACTGAACCCATCGCTTCGTGAATCTGACATACTACGCGTTCATTTCTTACAATATGGAGCAACCGCTGCATTTCACGCATAAGCGTTATTTCGCTTGAAATCCGCGGTGCAGACTCGCCAATGTCCAGTTTTATCTTATCGCTGAACTTCACTGTTGATGCGCGCTTATGGCTCATGTACTGGCTGATAGCGGGCTCAGTAACACCCAATAACTTGGCAATCTCCTTCTGAGACTTTCCTGTAGTCTTCATGGATATTGCCAGTTCCCTGCGAATAGCGGGAAGCACGTAAAAGACCTCGATCTCCTGCGGCTGCAACAGTCGGTTAACCATAGTTAATATTGTTGGGGAGGGGTATATAAAGGTTGCTAGAAAACATCTACTGTGCGTTCACTTTCAGCCATTCCTGAGAAACAGGCTCGTACTCCATAAGATCGGGGATTTTTTCCTGCCTGCCATAAAGCAAAACGCTATCAAAAAACACGTTCTTGAAACTTATTGGCTGCTGGCCCTGGATTTCAATTTGTATTGGAACTTTAGTTCGCTGCTCGATACGCAACACTACACGCGCGCCACTTATTTCATAGTGCAATGACGGCTGAACTGCCTTAGGCACGCCTAAGCTCGTAACACTCTGAACCGCTTCTCCAACAAAAACAGGCTCGACATCAGCAAAGTCAGCCAAGTAATCCAAAGGACTCATTGGCTTCCAATCTTCAAATGGCACATCTATTCCTTTATCGACATAGTGCTTGCAGTCAGAGACATCCCACGTGAATGCCTTGCCCAATATTTGCTCCTCGCGCTCAATGTTGCAATACGCAACAGCCTTCTTGCTAGTTAGGTCCACAAAAACATCAGTAATTGGCTTCCTGTCGATGAAAATTACTTCTGAGAACAAATGACGCACTTTACCTTCAAAAACCAACACATGCTTGTTTTCAAGCTCATAAGCATTCCCCGCGTGAGCTTGAGCTTGAGTTAACAATTGCCTTCCGATAGGAATTGCTGCAACAACCTTTTGCTCAGGCGCCACAATCTCTTTGGCAAGAATCTTTTCCTCTTTTGGAGGACAGTCATCAACAGAAGAAGCAGTGCTGCCATCCCAACACTGCACAACAACTCTCTCAACAACCTCGACAACCTTCTCCTCAGTCGCAATCTGCTGGACTGCTGGCTGTGCACAGGCTGCAATCAACAATAATATCAAAAACCACCCTTTCATATCCTTTTGTAGAACTTACACAGATAAAAACATATCGCTTATTTTGACACAGCAGCTTTCCAATAATCAGACACTGGCTGGTAAGCAACCCAAGAATCATCAATCTTCAGCTGCTTGCCCTCTAATACCATGGTATCAAAGAACGTGTCCCTGAAATCAATAGACTGCTGGCCTTCACGCTCAATCTTTATGGGAACTTGATAACGACGATCAATTCTCAAAACAACTCGCTTGCCATCAATCATGTAATGTAATGACGGCTGGATAGACTTCTGATTGCCACCAACACTCAACGTCTGCACATTATCTTCAACCAGGATTGGCACAAGGTTTGCATATTCCTCAAGATAGTCCAACGGACCATGAGGCTCCCAGTTTTCATACAGCACAGGCATAGGCTTGTCAAGGTAATCCTTGCACTTTGCCCGCTCCCAGTCAAGCTGATCAGTCGACATATCACGGCCTTCACGCTCAATATTACAGTACGCTACTGCTTCTTTCTTGTCTGTGTCAACATATACATCCGTTATTGTAGTCCTGGAATCCAAATCATGCAGTCTAAAGAAATAATGGCGCACTTTGTTACCAGAAACTATAACCATACGGTCATCAAGCAAATAAGCATAACTTGTGAACTTGCTTTTCGCATCTGCAAGCAGCTTTTCCGCGATAGGAACCTGTTCCTGCACAGGTGTTGGCTCTGCTGCCACTTCAATAATTATTTTAGACGGTGTTTTGCCCTCAACTTTTTTTTCAGGGCAGTCTTCAACTGTTGCAGCTGTTGAATTATCCCAGCACTGCACGAGAATTCTCTCGACTATCTTTTCATCTGCAGTTTTGAGATCAGGCTGCGCATATGGCTGTGGAACGCAAGAAGCTAGCAATATTAACAACAACACCCACATTTTCATAAGAAAAAAATAATTGCGCCAGAATAAAAAGATATCGGTAGTGGACTTACTTTTTCCACGCCTGCTGGGCTGCATGCAACTGGTCTACGCTGTTAACAGGTGTCCAGATTCCCGAGTGCACAAAAGAATTGACCTTCTGTGCTGCAAGCCATTTCTCATAACTGCCCACATCAGGCAGGTTCAGAATTTCATTTTTGCTCAGGATAGTATGGCCAATGTGCTGGACTGTCTCATTCTGCGCAAAAATTTTGCCCTCGGCAAGAATGCTGAATGGAACAGGCTTTGCGACGATGCAAGGCGTAGATGATTTCAGCGCATCTGCAACATCCACCTGCGCAATGTCATCAACATTCAGAACATACACTTTTTCAGCATTAGGACAGAAAGCTAAGAACGCTTTTTTAACCGCGCCTCCAGAACCAAGAGGAGCATCTTCAATACTTACGTTCACTTTGTAATCTTTCTTTTTAACGTAATCAACCACTTCCTGCGCGCGATGTCCAAGCGCGAGAACAATGACATCAAACTTTCCTTCCAACCATTCCATCTGGCAATCAAGCAATGTTTTGCCATTCAATTCAAGAAGCGCTTTCGGCGGATTACTATCTCCCAGACGCGTTCCCTTTCCACCCGCCAGAATGATTGCAGCTTTCATAAAAGTAAAAAACTGCAGGGCATTGCTGCCCTGCAGCCTATCCCCGCGGCCGGATTCCTCGGCCAATGCGCATTCGTTAATATAATTGTGCGCGTTGCCGATGGTCCCGGAAATTCGGGAATTCATATCGTGATTTATGCAAATTTCCGCGATGAACTGAAGGTTCAAATCCACGGAAAAAAGTAAACTGCAGGGGCTTGCGCCCCCGCAGTATATCCCCGCGGCCGGATTTGAACCGACAACCTTTCGGGCTCAACGCGGCTGACCCACATTCATCCTGAGTTAATACTCCGTCCGTGGGCGACTGCTCTACAGCCGAATGCTCTGCCGTTGAGCTACGCGGGGAATATAAGAACAACAAGAGCGACGATTTAAAAATCTTTAGCTCTTAATAGAACGCTTGGCAAGCTCAAGCAACACTTCTACAATATGAGCATCTCGCAGTTCAATTTTTGGCGTATCAGAGCCATTTTTTAATGCTGCAGCATACCTGCGCTTGAGAACACTTTCGCTCCTAACACCAGTCAAAACTTCCTGTATTTGCCGCAAGGATAAATATGCTGAATAAGAGTCGACCTTAGGACCATTATCAAAACGCTGAAGCTGCCCAAAACAATTCAACTGATAAGCAGGCCTGCCATCAACATACCAATATTCAAATCCGCTCATACCGGCAGGAGAAAACAAGACCTATAAAAAATTATGCCCTGTGCTTAATTTCAGGCGCACTTGAGACGGATTCCCTGTCTTTGCCGTCAACCAGATAATGAACTGCCGCGACCGGCAATGACAAACCGCCAATAATGTGCAGCTTTGTCTTTATTTTATACAACAAAATACGGTGCTCCTTCTGCTCCATCAAATCAATCTCCCAGCGCACAATCGTGCCAGACTGCTCGTGCGGCGTAATCTTTGCCGGAGCAAGCATTGTCTCCTTGAACTCCCTGACCACATCTGTCAGTTTTGGCACTAAATCAATGACTTTAATATTGCGCGCAATTTTGTTGCCCCTGTTCACAAGTTCAATAACAACTTTTAATTCAGTTATACCGCCTTCGTGAGAACCGATAACTGTCGCGTGCTTCTTCACAGAAATCGGGCTTCTGAAATAATAATATGAACTTGCTATGATAACTGCAATCAGGAATATCCAGAATAAAGGCCGATAATTATATATGACAATCACTGTTGCGACCTGGCCCGGCTCCATAGGAATTTCCCATTCCAGTTCACCCGAACCTTTAATTGGAGCGGGAATTCCAGAAACAAACCACTGCTTGGCAAACCACGCCTGAACACGATACACGTGCGCCAACCGCTTGTTGCCGTCATTTGTCAGCGTGACATTATCAACATATTTGAGAAAAGAAGATTCCTCCTGCACAGTTGGAATCACTGAACCATACGGCAATATTTCATACTGCACAGGAAACAAATCAAACTGATATGCTTTTTCATTCTCAGGCACGATAATAGTAATGCGCAATTCATCCTTCTGAGGCAAAGTTCTTGGGTTAAGTTCAGCAGTGAAAGTCACAGTCTTTTTTTCCATCGGGCCAAGACTTGTCGTGTAATCCTTGTTAATTACATTGCTTCGCACCTTGACTGAAAATTTATCCAGAATTCTCTTATTTTGATTTTCAAGAGACAATTTAATCTGCATACCATCCCTAGGATCAATTTTTGCGTCAACAGTTGCAATACCCCTCACTGCGGGCAGGTAAGTTGCATCCGCAGGGAATGGAGATGACAATTCAATGTACAGCATGACTTTCTGCTGGTCACTCGAGCCTGTGTGCTTGAAAATTATTGGCAAATTATATGCACTCGGGTTCAAGTTCAATGCCCTCACAAAAACATTTGTCTTCAAATTACCATTAGGGGGCACTTGCAGAGTCCTTTCAGGCCTGACATCCCAAGTCACATCATTAGAATACACTTCAAATGTCTCTTCAACAGGAGAACTGTGACTGAGCTCTACTTCGAAAACTGCTGTTTCGTTAGAAAGAATTGAACGCTCTAATGGAAAAACAGATACTGAAAAATTGATGGCAGTAACTGAGACTAACGTTAACAGCAACACTGCAACAAACAACAACCGCCTCATTTTCATGTCGGAAACTCTTGCACGGAAACTAGCCTCACACGGAGTTTCCGAGCATACTCAAGAACCGCACATAAATCATTTAGGCGGTTCTTAGAACTACAGTACAGGCATTAGTGTTTATAAATGTTTTGAACGAAGAAAAAATCGCATAAATTCAGCTGTTCAAATTTTTTGATAAAAGAAAAAAAATAAAAAAATAAAAAAATAATTTGTTGGTCTTATACAGACTTAACAGTTACGTCTGCAAGCGTGGTACCAGTTACTTCTGCTTCCATACCTGCAACACTCTTGATTGCACCGGTTGCAACTGCGCGTGAACCCTGTCTGGAGTTCATTGCAGTTCTACCGTTGATCAACAGTGCTACGTTTCCGTTTGTGTGCTCGAACAACTTAATCATTGCCTTGTTCTGTGCAACTGATTCGTAACATGGCTCTGGGCTACCCAAGAGTGCTGCTGCGATCGGGTTTGCACATGGACCACCGACAACGACTGCATTGTACATAGTCACATCGCTGACTTCGGATGCGAGCTTTGCTGCACCAATCTGAATTGGTTGCACTTTCTCGCCGCCGCCAGCTGAGACAGA
>CAZNFZ010000097.1:0-1607 GCA_964572665.1 uncultured Methanosarcinales archaeon | reverse complement strand
GAAAGCAGCATCAAAGAAAGCACGATTGCTGCAGTTACACCTCTCATTTATGTATAGAATAGACCCCGCTTTTTATACTTTACCCGCCATAATCTTTATATATAGTTCACTACCGAAGTGTGGTATGAAATATCTTGCATTGATACGACCGCAGCAATGGTACAAGAATCTTCTAGTATTCCTTGCAGTCATATTTGCGCATAAATTACTTGACATTACTGCACTTGGACAAGCAACAATTGCCTTCATGAGCTTCTGCGCATTATCTTCAGCAACATACATAATTAACGATTACGCAGACAGAAACAAAGACAGGCTGAACCCGGAAAAATGGGACAGGCCACTGGCAGCCGGAACAGTAAGCGTTTTAACGGCAGTACTAATGGCATTATTGCTTGTAGTCATTGGCTTTGGACTCGCTTTTTTACTACCCACACCCTTCCTTTACATGGCACTAGCCTATTTTGTTTTATCACAATTATACACAGTCTGGTTGAAGCACGAAGCATTCGCAGACATTTTAGCCGTTGCGACCAATTTCGTCATCAGAGCGGTAGCAGGAGCATTTGCCATTAACGTGCCAATTTCGCCATGGCTCATACTCGGAGTATTTTTCCTTGCACTATTTTTGCTCCTTGGAAAAAGAAGAAGCGAACTTGAATTACTAAAAGAAAAAGCAGCACTCCACAGAAGAACGCTGAAAGCATATTCGCTTGAAGTTGTTGCACGACTGAGCGCACTGTCAACAACCGCACTTGTCTTTTCATACACACTCTTCGTGTTCTTCGGACAACACCACCTGCTGTACATCACACTGCCATTTGCACTCTATGCAATTTTCAGATATGATGGATTAATCAGTTCAGGCAGCAAGATAGCACGACACCCAGAACACGTATTCAAAGATGTACGCATAGTTGCAACCATACTGATTTGGGGAGCACTAACTTTTTTCATCCTATACTTTAACGCTTAGAACCAAAATAAAACATCTTCTGAATATCAACATCGTTTGATGTGAATTTGCCCTGGCGCGGATGGTCCTCTTTGACTTCGGTCTTCAACGGAGCCTGTACTTCTTTTGGCCTTGGAGACTCGTGCACTTTGTGCAATTCTACCTTAACCATTTCAAGCTGCTGGGCCAATGAATTTACTGCAGAACGCAATAATCCGAGCTCCTGCTCGTACTTCCTATTGTTCTGCTCCAGTATGAGTTCAAACCTTCTTTCTGCCAATGGATCAGCTTTCTGGACAGAAACTTGTGGAACTTCAGAAACGACTTCCGGTTCTTTTTCCATGTATACTTGCTCTGCCTGCTGCATTGCATCATCACTGGAATTTGCAAAATTGTGCTTGCGCAATTCGGCAGCCAGATTATTCACTTGCTGTAATTTAAAAACGTCCATGCTTACTCACCTTCCATTTCTAAATAGCCGTTCTTTAGAACAAATCGCCTGCCTTCTGCTGGAGGACGAGACTCCACGCTCATTTGAGGCATGCGCTCGCGGCGAATGCCGCCCAAGTTTATCGCGCACTTTTCGCAATACAACTTGTTGCCTTCACGCTTTGCAATACAGAACTCGCATACGCGCTTTCCGCACCACATG
>CAZNFZ010000096.1:0-1926 GCA_964572665.1 uncultured Methanosarcinales archaeon | reverse complement strand
AAGCAGCAGCGCACGTTGACCTTGAAACCAATCTTAAGCGCGCAACATCCGGCATACTCTTTGCATGGCTGCATCCAAAGGGAAAAAGAGGACGCATCGGCGGACTAGTGTGTGAGTACAACGGTAATGGCACTGTTGACGAAGCACGCGAAAACCTCGAATCCTGCATGGAAGGTCTCTACCGCGGACCAAATAGAAGCGGCAAAATATTCGCGGAAAGCCACGATTTGAAAGGCAGACGCTTTATCAGCGCAACAATTGAGCCAAAAGAGCGCTACGGCACAGCACTCAGTGCGCTGGCATTTGTAAGCTATGTTATTCCTGTTCTCGACCAAAACGTCTTTGAAAAAGACGAATTAGCAGAAGCAGTCGCACAAAGCGCCCTTGGCGGAAAAGGCCTTACAACCGGGCCATCGAAAGTTTAAACCACTGCGTGTAATTCTGAGGATTCTTTTTCATATCTTCCCTCAAGTCATTCATAGAAATCCACTTCCAGTCATCAGCTTCTTCCGGATTCAGCTTTGGAACGCCGTCAAATGTTCCCTTGAATACGTGCAAGAATTCGTGCTCAGTCATGCCCTTATCAAGTTTAACTTGGTAAATGTATTCAAACATCTTGGTTAACTCGCAATCAAAGCCATTTTCTTCCATTAACCTGCGCTTGGCGGCGTGCTCCATAGTCTCAGTTGGCCTTTGATGTCCGCAGCAAATGTTAGTCCACAAACCGCCGCTGTGATACTTTGTTTTCGCGCGCTGCTGCAGCATCATATCGCCTTTGCTGTTAAAAACAAAGATTGAGAATGCGCGGTGAAGAATACCTTTGCTGTGAATATCTAACTTTTCACCTGTACCTATTTGATTGTCTTTCTCGTCAACCAGAATTACAAATTCAGTCATTTTATTAGAGCTTTTGCGACAATCAAGGGGAATAAAATGGTTACGTCTCCGAAAACTTTTACAGAACGAGCTTCTGGAAGAATTTTGCCCCAGCTGACCGCTTCGTCTGGTCTGGCTCCACTGTCAGAGCCGTCAAACTCCTGAGCGTTGTTAATGTAAACAGCATAGTCAGAGCCGTTTCTCATCATATTTGTATTAAGAATGTGATGCTTGACAACACCAGAGCCCAAGATGATAAGTCCTGTCTTCTTCGCGTCAAATGTCAAATCATTCAATTTCTTCATATCCTGTGCGATGTCAATCGCGAAATCAGGATTCTTGAACTTAAAGAAGTAAACCATGTCGCCCATACTGCCATCGGTTAACGCAGGGCAGAAAACTGGAATATTGTTCTTATGGCACCAATAGTAAATTGAGTCCTTGTGATTGATTTCCTTGCCTAACCTGTCAACAAATTCTGATGGCGTGATGAGATGTCCGGTTTTTCTCTGCTCATCAGCCATCTTATTCAAAATCGGCGTGAGGAAATCCTCAAATTTGCAGTACCGTGAATTTGGAACAAAAATATTTCCAGTTCTGTTTATGCCGCGCTTTCTCAAATCAGCGCCAGGTGCTTCAAAATCGCCTAGAATGAAAGGCTCAATGCACTTGATGATGTCCTCCTCGACACCGCCGGCAGTTGTAACAATGATGTCAACCAATTTGTGCTCGGCAAGATAGCGGAAAACGTCTCTTAAGCCTGAAGTGACCATGTTGGACGTGTAGCCCAAGTAAATCGTGCATTTGTCCTTGCGCATCTGTTTTATGAGTTCGATTGCCTTAGCAAGATGTGTTGCTTGGAAGCCAGTAGTCAAGAAAGAATCAAGAATCTTGTCATAATCAACGCCCTTATTGAAATCATAGCCCTGAATAGGCAAACCTTTCGGCTCTTCGCTTTCGCGGAGCACGTTTTCATGTCCTTTTTTTAGTTTATCAGCCATAGAGAAAGAACTAGGAAGAAGACAATTTACGAGTGACTTCTAACAGATT
>CAZNFZ010000095.1:0-3603 GCA_964572665.1 uncultured Methanosarcinales archaeon | reverse complement strand
CCCTCGCCGATAGCAAGAATTAAACCAGCAATCGCGGCCAAGTCAATGTTCCAGCCGATCAAAGAGGCAACAGACATTGTAAGGAAAACTTCAGACAATGCAGTAATCAAGATAGGAAGTGCGATAACAATTCTGCGATATATTATCATTAATATGGCAGCTACAGCGACAATCGATAACACCAGCACGTAAGCAGAGTTCTTCAGGAACGCATCGCCCAGCGTCGGAGAAATCGTGTCAATGCGCACTATGTCAAGCTTTACCGGCAGGCTGCCAGTGATTAAGATTGTCTGCAAGCGCTTCATATTCTTCAAAGCATCTTCCATAGCGACTGATTCTGAAGCGCCCTGACCACCGCCAGAAATCGCAATGTCAGTTACTGCGCGTCCGCGCAAATCAGCGGCGATGCTCAAACGGTCGACTTCCTGATCGTCAAGATACAACACTAATTGTTCTGATAAACTGCCTGCGACAACTGTCAAGCCGCTCGTCAAATCAGACTGACGCTGAGCAGCCTCAGGACTCAAAGTAATGGAAAACATGAATGAACAGCCCCAGCCGTCAGTAGAACTACCGCAGCCCCTGTTAGGGTCAATACCTGAACACTGGGCTGTCCTGCAGACATAAGTAACATCTTGACCGCCCCTGAAAACAGTCTCAGTTCCAATTTTAGCCTCAAACTTGCCCTGCTTGCCAAGCAAATCACGAACTTCCTCTTCTGTAGCTCCAGCGATTTCTACAAGAATAAAGCGCTGGCCGCCGCCCAACAAATCAGGACTGTCAGAAACTTCAGTAACCGCAACGTCTCCAAGACCATAGATATTCAGACGCTCTTTCAAGGAATCAATCATTAATGATATTGTTTCACGAGGAGTCTCCTCAACAGGCTTCAACAGCACACGCGTTCCACCTTCCAAATCAAGACCAAGACGCAAATTGCTCTTAGGGGCAGGACCAACACTTAATCCAAGCGGCTCGATTCCAGTTGCTTCGCGCAACACTTTCGGCTGGTCAATTTCCTTCGAAATGGTCTTGTTAATTGTGACAAGCGCGCCGTTAACTGTCTCGTTAACTTCAACTATCTCATCGACAAGAACAGTTTCAGTTTCGTTGAGAGTAATTATTCGATAAGCGGGTTTTGTTACGAGAGAATAAGACCCTTTTGTCGTCTTAATTGAAATTGTTTGGTTTGGCTGAAGCTTTGAAGTAAAGTCATAATATGCATTCAAATCAAGAACAGGCTTATTGTTAACTGCTATAATGCGCTCACGGCCCATTGGAGCAAGATTAGCCTTAGGATTTCCAATGCCCGCAAGCTCGGCGCTGCTGTTTCTAACGACCGCTTGGATTGAAACTCCCTCATTCCAAGGGCGCGGATTTATCGCGAAGAGACCAAGCAGAAGGCAAACTATCAGAATTATAACCCTGAAATTGGTGAAAATGCGCTTAATTGCTACCATACTTCTTCTCCATATACAAGCGTAAAATGCCAGCGTTCTGGAACCATGTGTAAATTACGTCAAAGACCAAACCAATAGTAACAATCGTCATGATCTGCCTAACAACGTCACTTTCGATGAAGATAAGACCTATAATTGAAGCAGTCAACGCGCACGCAGTCATAGTAAAACCAGTCCTTGTCGCGCTAACAGTACGCTGGAATACCGTGCCTCCTTCTTTTCTTCGTTTTAGAACTTTTGTCGTCAATAGAATGTTGTTGTCAACAGCGTAACCAATCAGCATAAGCAAGGCAGCAATACCTGCAGTACCCAACTTTATGCCCATCAAATTAATCACGGCGAGCGTTGAAATGATGTCTGAAATAGTTGACAAAAAGATAAATGAAGAAGGAACAAGAGCACGGAAAGTGAAGTAAACAACAATCGCCATCATGATAAATGCGAATAGAATTGCTTTCATCGTTTGACCGAAGAACCTCTGGCCAAGCGAACTGCCCATACTCTCAACGCTGTACTTGCCCTCGACAAGTTGAACTCCAAGCCCAGGCAATGCTGTTTTCAATTCATCTACGGTTACGTCAGAAGCCTCAATAATGAGCGCTTTAGCCCGGCCTCCCTCAGAAATTTCGCGGACGCCTAAGTCGGCAGCTGGAAAACGCTGAGTCAATGAAGACTCTAACTCGTGAATATCAATTGCCCTTTCAACAGGAATTGTTAAGGTGATACCGCCTTTTAACGAAACTCCTTTCGCGAAGAATTCTCCAGTACTGGCATACGTCACTCCCAGCGATACAATGCTTAATGCAAGAACTACAAAGCTAAATATCATCAAAGCTTTGTACTGCTTGTCGTAAATGTTAAGTAAGGTTTCCTTTAGTGACAAAAATACCACCGATATTGGGCAGAACTACAGGGGTTTTTAAACCTTATGCTTGACGATAGCCTGAACAAATCCAAGGAAGAGCGGGTTAGGGTTTTCTAAACGCGACGTAAGCTCATTATGCGCCTGGGTAGCGACAAAATACGGATGATTGGGCAGCTCTATATATTCCACCAAGCGCTTGTTTTCTGATACACCAGAGAAAACCATACCGTGCTTAAGCAAGATGTCGTGATATTTCGGATTAACTTCATACCTGTGGCGGTGCCTTTCCCAAGCTTCGTTTGCGTTGTAAAGCTTTTGAACGATAGAATCTTTTTGCAAAACTGCTTTGCAAGCGCCGAGACGCATAGTGCCGCCCTTTGAAGAAATTGTGCGCTGCTCAGGAATATAATCAATAACCGGATCTGAAGTTTTTTCATCAATTTCTGTCGTATGAGCAGCTTTGATATTGCAAACGTCTCTAGCAAACTCAATAACTGCAAGTTGCAGGCCATAACAAATTCCAAGGAACGGAATATTGTGCTCACGAATGTATTTGATAACGCTAATCTTGCCCTCAACACCCCTCGAGCCAAATCCACCAGGAATAAGCACGCCATCAACATCCTTCAATGCTTCTTCCATAGAAAGTTTTTTTTGTTCAATGTCGGTTGTTTCAATCCACTTCAAATTAACTTGAGCATCGCAATGAGCACCGGCATGGGTTAATGCTTCACTGATGCTGGCATAACTGTCTTTGAGCTCAGTATACTTACCGCAAACTGCCACTGTAACTGTCCTTTTCGGAGACTTAATCCTGTTGACTAGATTTTCCCATTCTGTCAAATCTTCCTTGAAATTGAGCTTGAGCTTTTCCTTAATCCGGTCAAGCAAACCTTCCCTTTTGAACATTAACGGAATTTCATAAATACTTTCTATATCTTTTCCAGAAATGACTTCATTTGAGGCAACGTCACAGAAAAAAGCAATCTTTTCCTTCAACTTTGTAGACAATGCGTTTTTGCTCCTGCAAATAATAATATCAGGAGTGATGCCCTTTTCTCTAAGCAATGCAATGTCTCTCTGAGCGGGCTTTGTCTTTGGCTCGCCAACACTGTCAAGAAATGGAACATACGTGAGATGAATGTATAACACGTTATCTTGGCCGACCTGCTTTTTTAATTGCCTCGCAGCTTCAATAAACCACGAATTCTCAATGTCACCAACAGTGCCGCCGACCTCAATCGTCATGATGTCAGGTTTTTCTTCATCAACGATTTC
>CAZNFZ010000094.1:0-18044 GCA_964572665.1 uncultured Methanosarcinales archaeon | reverse complement strand
AAGAGCAAAGTTTCTAAGGTAAGCTAAAATGTTGGACTTGACTGCATTACTACGCATAGCTCCCTTTTCCCGAAAGGAAGAGCCAAAGATAGAAGCGCCGCCAGTGCGTACTGGAATTATTATTGATATTCACAAGAAGGTTAATCTGCAAGAGCCTTTTTCGTTGGTGTATATTGATGTTGTCCGCAAAAACGGTCAGGTAATTGGCGATACGAACTATATTTGCGAGCTTATTGGCGGCAAGTTGATAACGTCAAGAAATATTGGTGTTATTGTTCCTTTTGGCACTGCCGAGGCAGTATATGGCAAGCTTGAGCAGCTGGCCGACGCTCCATTCCGTACAGAATTGAGGCTTAGTCACGTCAGTTATACTGGTCATTCTGAAGAGCATAAGGACGTGGTGCATGATTTGTTGGTTGAAGCTCAGATGTACAAGACGCGCCGGATATATGCTGGCAAGCGTCCGCCTCAGGCTTTGGGCGAAAAACTTTTAGAATGCGCTTAATTTCTCAATAGTATGAAAGCTGATTGGCGTCTAGTTATATTGCTTGCACTGGCAGTAATCTTTATGGTTGGCGCAATTCCGCATTCTTCTCCTCAGCCACTATATATAGAAGACAATTTCATAGCTTTTGACACTGCCGAAGTCTTTGACCTGCCTGTTCTTGAAGACGAGTGCGTTGAACCATCTCCACTCGACAAAACGCCTGTTTTCTGACGGTAGCTTTTTATATTCTGGAGTATATAGGTGGGGTATGGGGCTGGAAGAACTACTGAGCGAGTGGTATCCTGATGGGTTTGGTAGAATTAAGTGTCGGGAAGGTTATGAGCGTGCGTGTGCGAAAGATAAAGCGCCAAAACAATCTTTTTATTTATCTTATACAAAGAAGCCTGAAGTTTCCAAGTTGAATTCTCTTGATGAGGTCAAAGATCTTGCTTATTTGTTTCTTCAGATAAAAAACACGCTCCCTTCTGATGTAAAGAGTGCATGGCAAAATTGGAGGGAGCAGAGTCCTTTTTCTTTGTATAGTTCTGAAGAGAAAAACTTGTTTGAAATGGCGGTTAATATATGTTCGGACGAAAAAAATCACAAGTGGCTGGAGTCCATTTCGAGCAAGTATGCTGATTCTCTTGTCCTTGCATTGGAAGGAGAAAAAGTAAGGCACCCGCTCCGCAAGCTATATTCGCTCGCGGCTCACTTTATTGAAACTGTAAAAATGCCTCCACAAGCAGCCTCGGATATGAATTCCATGTTATTTACTCTGATTATTGCAACACTGAAGCGAGGGCTCGTTGATGATTTTCACGCTTTTGAAAAATCAGGGGCCAAATTATACAGGCATCATGTGATTAAGCTTCCGCGTGAATCAAATGAAGTCGCTGATGAGCCAATTATGGCAGGGGTTAATCATTCCGCGCAAGATTCAATGCTCAATTTTGTAGGTTGCTGCATTACTGCCGGTAAGTCACGTGAGGCGCCAATTCTGTACTGGCTTGATGATGCTGTCCACCTTTGGCAGACTTACATTATTGCCAAAAACCACGGGCCTTTCCCATTCGGATTAGGAATTTTTGTGGAGGCAGAGGGAAATCACGTTTCAAAGCCGGGCAAAAAGGAGAAGTATCTCATATTAGAAGGATTTCCTGCACAGCAGCTCACATATTCTACCATTGGCAATGTGAGTTTTCAGTCGAATGATATGATATCTGCATGTGACTGGATTACACTTCCCCAAGCAGTGTATTTGTTGGGTCTTTCTGCGGCTAAATCGCGTAATATTCCTCGTTTGTTTGTTAATACCGAGCATAGCGGCAGGCAACGCAGCGTGGAGGATGCCGTTCGTGAGGCCGCCATATCTTCGCAGCTGCCAATGGATGCCTGGAAAGTTAACCGGCACAATGAGTTCAAACTGATTAAGGATCCATATACTGATGGTTCTTTTATGCAGTTGACAGACGCAAATACTGAAAGGATCATTAACGATTCAACTGGCAAGCCAGCGGAGTATACGCATTTTCTGGGAAAAAGCCAATTTTCTTCAAACTTAATTTCAGAACTTCGTCGCGATTTAAGTTGGAATGGCGAAGGATTCTTTGACACGTGGTACGGCTGGAACAAGTTCATTATGGAGTCTTATCCTGCCTGGTCGGAGGAGATGAAAAACAAGCACCCTTATGCCGAGGCAGTATTCAAGCACGGCAAAGATCCGCAGTGGAACCTTGGAATCGGCTACTGCAAGGGTTTCGAGGTTGACGTCGAGAAAGAGTGCAAAAGACTGGGTATTTCCTGAAAAGGTTTATATATTCTGGAGAATATAAGTGGCGTATGGGGTTGGAGGACGAGGCAAGCGAGGACGACTTATTTATCAAAAGGATTAAAGAGACTATTTTATTCGAAATGTCTACAGGCAATGTCTCGAGTTCTAAAGCGGATTATGTGAAGCGGGCTCGTGGTGATTTTTTCTTTATAGGTGACTATCCAAATGAAGGAAGGATAGATCTCTGGGAAGGTTTCAATCTTGCCTGCAATTACGAAAGAACCCCTAAAGTTGATTTCGGCCTTCTAATCAAGTCAAAGTCAGTTGTTAATGCGGAAAACCCAGCACTTGAGCGTTTTAAGGGTCTGGTTCGAGTCCTGCAAAAGGTGTACAAAATAAGAAATTCGCCTTCCCAAGTCAAGGGCTATCAAGATCTTATGACAAGAAGTTCTAAGACTCCTTCCGAAGATCGTGATTTATATCTTCCGGCCATTGCATTATTTTCACGGTCCGGTGCACCCAAATATCCGAATTTTGACAAGTTCCTTTCCGCACTGAAACCTCATGATTTTTTAGATTTGTTTACGGGAGGTAATACTGCTGAGCATATGAAAAAGTTCAATCACGGCGAGGATGCTGAGTTTCTTTCACAGGCACAAACCTTTTTGTCAGCAGTAATGAAATATGCAAGAATGTTTGGAAGCCACAAAAATGATCCTACGTATAATGTATTTGCGCGTCGTGTTACCTCACTGAGTCGTGAATTGAACCGAGCTGTTAACAGGGCGGAATACCCTGCGCTCTTGTTTGGAGCTGAAGAGGTGATGAATATTCCAGTTCCAGATTTGGCCACTTTGCTGTTAGCCAGGCTTAATTATTCTTCTGCAAGAGTCATGACGAATGATTCTGATTGCTGTATAACGGGCCCGTATGGTCGTCATCGCGCCGCTTCTATTCTGTATTGGCTCGACCCGTCTGTTTTTACATGGGAGATTTATGCATGTTCACAAAAGAAAGAGCGTCATACATCAGGCAGAACTCCCTTTGGCCTTGGAATTTTTGTAAAGGCGAAGGGTCATCATTTTTCAAAAAGTGAAAATGAAGATTATCTTGTTTTTGAGGGATTCCCGGCGAATATTGATCATTATGGAAGTATTGATGAGCTTGTTGCATTAAATGAATATTCTATTTTTAAGGAATATGAGGACGATGGCGCGTTTGAATTTCCTAGCGCCTGTGCAAATATTCCTTACCGGACGTTTTCACTCCCAGAACTTATTTATGTTATTGGACTTCTTACTGCCAAAAAAGAAAAGATTCCTAAGTTATTCATCAATACAAACCATAGTGACCATACGCAGCAGAGCGTTCAGGACTCTATTAGAGGGATAGTTAATTTAACTGGTTATCAAGATTCATGGGATTACGAAGGAAACACTCTTGTCAAAGACCCATTGACTAACGAATCTCTTGCTTCGATCAAAGTTGGTAAAAAGAAATTACAATATACTCATTTTCTGCAGAAACCTCCTCTTGACGGTGATCTTGTGAGAAAACTGAAAAAAAGCAAAGATTGGAACGGGGAAGGCTTTTTTGATACGTGGTACTGGTGGAACAGGTTTATTGGCAATACATATCAAAACTGGTCTGAATCACTGAGGAATGCACATCCTTATGCCGAATTAGTCTATGAGCGCGCTAAAACAAGGCGGGGGCAAGACATACATCCAGAATCTTACTGGAACCATGGCATTGGCTACTGCAAGGGTTTTGAGGTTGACGTCGAGAAAGAGTGCAAAAGATTGGGTATTTCCTGAAAAGATTTATATATTCTGCAGTATATAGTTGAAGTATGGGGTTTGAAGAGCCGGTTGATAAGGAACTTGAAGCGCTGGTTCGTAAGGCAATTGAAAAGGATGAAAGAGGTTTACGATCTTATGAACTTGTAAAAGCTGAGCTCAATGCATGGTTTTCAGATAAGATTCATAGTCCTTTGGCTTTTTGGTTTGCAAGTAATCCTAATAGAATACGGAATGAATTCACATTTTCGCTTCCAAAGGCGGCAGATAATCCCGCCGTTAAAGAAACTCGTGCGCTTGACAGACTTAAGACGCTCGCGCACTTTATCTATGAATTATACAATACGGGAGGGGCTAACGAAAGGCTTCGCACACTGTATGATAAGAAAGTTGGTGGCAGCAAAAAGCACGATCCTTTGCCTGGAGAGGATCTTAATCTTCTTTTGCCGATTTTCCATATGCTTTCACATCCTCCAAATCGAGAACGCTTTTTTAGTGAATTAAAGCAAAAAGAGGCCTCGATTCATAGAAATTGGTTGAAGTTTGATTCGCCATTTGAGCTGTTGGAAAAGGAAAAAGAGCGTTTCAATGGAGTAATTGATGGTCGGTTGTATTTCGATGGCCCAGAGTATATTGGGTTTTTGGACGAGTCGCTGCAAGCAGCTAAAAAAATATCAGTCCATAACCGACCTACACTTGCAAACATTCGTGAGGAATTCAACGTGCTCATAGATCAGATTCAGACTGAGCATGTTGGGTTTGTTCGCGATACTTACCGGCATGTCCGGCTTGACAAACTTCGCGTCTATCTCAATGCTCCAAAAATTTCTTGTGACACTGGAGTGATGTGCTGTATTTCAGGGTTTGGTAAATCAAAGGAGGCATCAGTATTATACGCGCTTGACAGAACGGTAAATGTGTGGAGTTTTCAATTCGCTGATGAAGTAAATATGAATTATGAGCAAACATTCGGAATGGCAATTTTTGTTAAGGCCAGAGGTCATCATTTTTCAAAAACTGATCCTGAGAATTATCTTGTGCTCGAGGGATTTCCTGCAAACCAGAGATATTATGATGTTGTTGGCACACCTAAAGGGGAGTATAAGCGTTTAGAGAAAGCGGATTATAGTTTTGAGAATCTTGGCAAATTGGATTTGACTCTCTCGCAGATGGTGTATATCCTCGGGCTTAAGACCGCTAAACAGCTAGGTATTCCAAAGCTTTTCGTGAACGCAAGCCATAGCGACAGGCAGAAAAGCGTTCATGATGCAATGCGAATTGCGGCAATCGAATCCGGGTTGCCCCATAGGGAGGTCTGGGAAAGGGGTAGCCATCGCACATTTAAACTGTTGAAGGACCCGTCTACGGAAAAAGATTTCCAGGTGTTCGAAGATCCAGGCACAAATGAAGTATTACTTTACAAGGAGAATAAGGATGAGGAGAGGAAGTCATTCGAATACACTCATTTCATTGAAAAGCGTCCATTACCTTCCTCACTTGTCAAGATGATCAGACATGATCCGGGCTGGAATGGTGAAAGTGTTTTTGACACGTGGTATGAATGGAACAGATTCATAATGGATACGCATAAACAATGGTCAGATGAATTGAAGGCTAAGCATCCATACGCGAAGGCCATTTATGAGCGCGGAAGAGATCCTCAGTGGAACCTCGGCATAGGCTACTGCAAGGGTTTTGAGGTTGACGTCGAGAAAGAGTGCAAAAGATTGGGTATTTCCTGAAAAGATTTATATATTCTGTAGTATATAGTTGAAGTATGGGGCTGGATGAAGCACTGCGAAACGCGACTTCAAGTGAGGATGCTGGAATTAGCTACAGTCATCTGTGCAATTTATTTCCGGAAGACAATGGGAGAGTCAGCAGGAGATTTGGTTACTGGCTTGCTCACAAATCCAAGCAAAAGTCAAAGGCAGCGGTTATATTTTCCGTACAGAAACGTCCTCCAAACTCCAATTCTCCTAAAGAAGACCCTATTGAGTTAGAATATTTTGTCAGATTTCAATTTTTGCTTCATGCAATCCGCCAGATTCATAATACAGGAGGAAACAGGGATCGTCTTGAGAATCTTAAGCAGCTATATGCAGCAAATCGTATCAAGAACGCCTCTTTTAATTCAGAAGATCTTGGCTTGTTGCTTCCGCTGATTGAGTTCTTGTCAATGGATGGTGCTTACGAGAAATTTTATTCAAAGCTGAAGGGAGTGGAATCTCAATTCATTAAGTGCTGGCAGTTTGATCATCAATTCGACCGGCGTGAGGCGGGAAACTTATTGGAAGAGGAAAGATCTCTTGCATTCGGTTATGCCGCAAGTCACGTTGATTTGATTAGAAAGACTGTGGAAGATGTTGCCTTGCAGATAAATGTTTCTAACGGCAAAGCAAAGCTTATTGAGAACTTAGTGGAAGAGTATTATCTGCTTATGCGTGCGCTTCTTCAGACAGATGTTTCCAACAAGAAAGTGTTCAGTAAGTTGAGAGTAAACATGAATTATGCGGAGATTGCAGAGGACAACAATGTCAATTGCTGCATCACTGGTCCGAAAGGGAGCTCAAAAGAAGCGTCAACCATATATGCTCTTGACGATGCCGTTCATTATTGGAGTTTTATGTCTTCTAAGGGCATGATTGTTGCATCTCCATCGTTTGGTCTTGCGATTTTTGTTGAAGCTATGGGGAATCATGTTTCTTCAGGAAAACTGGAAAGGTATCTTGTCTGTGAGGGGTTTGCGATGAATCAAGAATATTATAAGTTAATAGATAAAGTTGATAATCCTGAGAACTGGCGCACTGATACTTCAGTAATTGATTTTCAAAACGTCCAAAAACCTTACAGTTTGCCGAAACTGGTGTATGTTCTTGGACTCATGACTGCCAAGTTCCTGAAAATTCCAAAGTTCTTTGTTAATGCATGCCACAGCGGAATACAAAAAAGCGCCGAAGACGTTGTACGTGTGGCTGCTGAAGAGTGTGGTTTGTCAGGAGAAAAGTGGGATTGGGACGCGCGCCACGGTGAATTCAAATTGCTGAAGGATCCATATGCTGGCAAGGACTTTGCTCGAATTGACGTGCCTGTTGGTGAGGAAGTCAAGCGGTTCGAATATACACATTTCCTTAAAAAGCAACCTCTTCCAGAATCTCTGATAAATACGATAAAGATAGATTCACAGTGGAACGGCGAAGGATTCTTCGATACTTGGTATCACTGGAACAAGTTTATTATGGACACTTATGATGGTTGGTCTCCTGAGGAGAGGGCAAGGCATCCTTATGCCGAAGCTGTCGCAAAACGTGGCAAAGACCCTCAGTGGAACCTTGGCATAGGCTACTGCAAAGGTTTTGAGGTTGACGTCGAGAAGGCGTGGGAAGACCTGAAGAAAAAGAGTAGTTGAGAAAGAGTGCGAAAGGCTCGGTATTTCCTGAAAAGGTTTATATATTCTACAGTATATAAGTGGCATATGGGGCTGGATGAGCTTGTTCGTAAGGCAGCTGCAAGAGGAAGTGGCTGGTTTAACAAGGAATTTTTGAATGAGACTTTTCCTGAATGCAAAGATAAATGGATTGATAGCAGGACAGGATATTGGTTTGCCATCAATTCTAATAAGAAAACTTGTGATATTTCTCTCGAGATTTTGAACCCGCAGGATAGTCCTTTTGTTGAAGAAGCACTTGCAGTGTCACAGCTTAACAATTTAGTTTATGTTATTCGCGAAATCTACAATACGAGCAGAAATCAGGAGTCGTTTGCTAGATTACTGAACGCATGTGCTGTCAACAAACTTAAGAATATTGATTTATCTGAAGAAGATCGTGCATTAATCCTTCCATTTTTTGACATTTTGGGGGATTCTTCTGCACGTGAAATTTTTTATGCTGGACTGAAGGAAAGAGAATCAAGAGTATATAATCTTGGTCTTCGGTTTGATACGCAGTCTGATCTTGTGAAAGAGATTAGGAAACTTAACAAAGGTTATGTGAATTTCAATAATTATGTTGATGGCGTGCAGTATGTATCAGTGTTGATACAAACATTAGAGTCTATGAAGGTGCGTGATGCTGGCAGACAGCTCGATGTTACAGATAAAGCACTGCGGACGCTCAAAAGCAGGTTAGAAGATGAGCTTCGAGGATCTTGCGCTCACTCACAAAAGAATCTTGATGTGTCTGTGTTCTATAAACTTGACAAATTGTGTGCTGCCCGAAATTTTCCGAAAATCGCCATCGATGCAGGTGTTGATTGCTGTATAACTCAGCCAGACGGCAAATCAAAGGAGGCTACAGTGCTATATGCAATCGACAAAACAGTCACTGTCTGGAGTTTTTCATTTAAAGGTGGATCGGTTTATTACGACACTTCATTTGCTCTCGCAATCTTTGTGAAGGCGAGGGGTCATCATTTTTCAAAAACTGTCCCGGAGAATTATCTTGTGCTTGAGGGTTTTCCTGCAAATCAGCGATACTATTCACGGGTTGGTAAAATGGACGCTAAGTTTGTCTGTTCTGATATTGAAAATTATGCTTTGGGTCGTCTAGGTCGTTCTGAGGTGTCTTTTACTGAATTGGTATATATTCTAGGGCTGAAGACCGCTAAGCGGGAAGGTATTTCAAAACTGTTCGTGAACACCGAGCACAGTGATAGGCAAAAAAGTGTTCACGACGCAATACGAACAGCTGCTATTGAATGCAGCTTGTCGCGGGGAGAAGTCTGGGATATGGGCAGTCACGGCAGTTTCAAACTGTTGAAAGACCAGCATACGGAAAAAGATTTCCAGGTGTTCAAAGACCCAGGCACAAATGAAGTATTGCTGTATGATAAGAATAGGAATGGGAAGAGGGAGCCATTTGAATATACGCACTTTTTACAAAAGCGGGCGCTTCCTGCACAGTTGGTCAAAATGATTCGGAAAAATCCTCTCTGGAAAGGTGAGAATGTTTTTGACACGTGGTATGGCTGGAACAGATTCATAATGGATACGCATAAACAATGGTCAGATGAATTGAAGGCTAAGCATCCATACGCGAAGGCCATTTATGAGCGCGGAAGAGACCCTCAGTGGAACCTCGGCATAGGCTACTGCAAGGGTTTTGAGGTTGACGTCGAGAAAGAGTGCAAAAGACTAGGTATTTCCTGAAAAGGTTTATATATTTTGAAAGCGTATTGAATAACATGTATAACTATCATATGCCAATTGAGACCGAAGAAGATAGAGAACGAAAGCGACTTATCGAAAAAACCCAAGAAGATGCGATTTGCTCCAAGATCAAGGAGTTCGAATCAAAAGACAACAGAGAGCTGTCTGATCTTCTTTTAACGCATTTCCGAGCTGAAAAAAAAGAAACGTTTCATGGCGCCATAGATTTTGGTGGTCTATTTGTTGGAATGGCGGCGGGTATGTTTTCAGCACCAGTCGGTTTATACGTTACAGATGGACAAGCGTCAGACACTACTCTTGTAGCAGTCGCTTCCATCTGCTTCCTTCCAGTGATTGGTGTAGAGATATGGAATCGTGCGATCGGATATGGGAAATTTCCCAGCGTAAATTCAGGAGATGGAGAAATCAAAAAACACGCTTTAATGCGTTTGTATGCGGAAAGACATAATATCGAATGCTCCAGGGTTAAATCGCACGTTTACAAGACGGCAGCTATATAGCATGCAAATACTTGTGCTGATTAAATATCATCACGCTATCGTAATCTTTGATAACTGTTGCAAATTCTTTGCGTAATCCGTTCAGTATCTCGCGATAATGTGTCGCGTCTTTCGCGAAAACACTTATTGTCATGTTCCAAGGCCCTACAGTCTTGATGTACCATAAAATGTTTGGATGCTGGTGGAAATATTCGATTAACCGTCTTTCATCCGAAGGACTGCATTCATTAAACCGTAAAAAGGTCATATGCCAGTGATAGCCTAATTTAGAGTATGACAGCATTGGCATGAATCCAAACACAACTTCTTCTTTTATCAGGTGTGTTACAACATCTTTTGCTGTTGGCACTGAAACGCCTGTCTTCGCTGCCAGGTCTGTCATGCTGATTAATGGCTCTTCAATAAGATTCTTCAAAATTTCTTTTTCTACTGGCTTCAGTTTTATCACGTCTTTACTTGGCATTTTGTCCTTAAACGCTCTTTGGAACGCGATCCCTTCTCTGTCAACCACTTTGGGCGTGAAATTGTCTGAAAGTAATCCTCTGCCTGCGTAGCCTTCTTTTATTTCTCCTAGAATTAAATAATCGCCTAAATGCTGTTTGCAGGAGCTGGTAATATGGCTGAAAACATTGGAAAATTCTTCCATATTGATGGAGCTTGTCAGCAATCCCATGTCCCAGCCGCCGCCGCATGACGCGACCCAGGTGATATTCTTGTGGCTTCTGAATTTTTCAACCAGTTCTTCTTCTTTCTCTTTTGTAAAATCGTGCAAGCGCAGGTAAAGTATGTGTTTGATGTGCCCCAGTCTTTTGACATTCACAAGTGTTGTGACTCCAGTCAACAGGCCTCTTTTATGCATTTGCTTTATCCTGTAATCTACCATTTCCCTGCTTAATTTGAGAGCTTTGGCTACTGCTGTTGTTGAAAGCCTGCCGTTGTAGTCCAACGTACAGAGTATCTTTCTGTCTATGGCATCAAGTTTTTCCAGCACACCAGGCTGACTTGGCGTCATATAGCCATAAAATAGCCCTTGCCCCATTCTTTTACTAAATGCTAACTTTATATATAAATCTTTACATTTCTGTAAGATTTTGGCACATTTCTATTATTAAATCTGTAGAACATTGAGAATAGTATGAACTGCGATGTAAGGTATTTCAGGGACGCTGAAGTGAAGCGGGGGGAAAGGTGGATTTTCTCAGCTGACTTTAACGTGAAAGATACAGTTAACCCGTACCGCGTGGATGAAGAAGTCGATGACGTTCTGAAGATTTCCAATGCGGGTGGCATTTCGATAATTCTTGCTCATGAAGGCCGTTATGGAACGGCGAAAAGCCTGGAATTTGTGGCAAACTATCTGACTGAAAAGCTTCAGCGGAAAGTGCATTATTATTCAAATCCGGTATACGGGCAGGCAATAGGTTTTCTTAAGAATGCTGATGCGGCCATTGAGTTCACCGAAAAGATGAAGCCAGGAGAGATTGTTCTGATGGGCAACACAAGGCAGAATGAGGGTGAGGATTGTAATTCTCCTGAACTTGCTTACTTGTATGCTCACTTGGGCGATAAGATTGTTGCAGGCGGTTTTGGCAAAGCGCACCGCAGGAACGCTTCAAACAATGGCATTCTTGATTATCGCTCTGGCTATCTTTCAACAAGTCAGGAACAGCAAATGCAGAAAATCCAGCGTTGGAGCGGGCGCAGTTCTGATTATTCTGTCGCCGTTATTGGCGGAATGAAAAAAGAAAAAATCACACAAGGCCTTCTGGGTTTCGCAGAAATTTATGACCATATTATTCCTGGCGGTATAGTGCTGAACACTATTCTAAAACTAAAATATGGCGATATCGGGCGCTCAAAAATTGATGACGACGGAAAAACATTTGAAAAAGAAGTTGAGAAAGCTCTTGAGAAATATTCTGACAAAATTATTGTTCCAAAAGAAGTCATAGCGGCAAGTCAGACTGACAAAGGGTTTGAATATGTTGGAAGGATTAATCTTTCTCAGTTTGGAACTATGCCTGATGGCTGCATGATTGTCAGTTACGTTATGCCTTCTGATGCGACATTTGCGCTTGCCAAGGTTGCGCAGGATAAAGGACGTTTGGTGGTGGCTGGAACTCCTGACATTCCAAATCTGCGTTACGGGAATATGTGTTACAGTATCGCTTCTAATCAGCTGAATTCCTGGCTGCCTCAAATCGGAAATAACGCGCTTATTTTGGGCGGTGATACTGCTCGCGATATAGACTCAAAAAATGCAGTTATCTCAACCGGCGGCGGTTCTGCATTGATGTATCTTGCTGTGGGAACAACTCACGTTTACGAAAAACTCAAGGAAAATTTCAAAGAGCGTGGTCTGCAATGATCACAAAAGAAGATTTACGCGATATCATTTCTGGTTCAAAGCATGAGCGTTCATTTGAAGAAGAATGTGTTGCAGATATCGTGCAAACTGGAACGGAGTGGTGCAATGATTCCACTTGCCAGTCGGAAGGCGTCCATTATCATCCTGTGAACGAGGTAATATATGAGACGGTAACTCGCACCGAAGTCAAGTACGATTATGAGAGATTACGACTTGAGATTGCTGGGTCTACAAGAAACCTCGAGCAGCTTGTTGTTCTCCAGGAAGTCGCGCTTGAAAACCAAGGCACGAAAGAATTCAACGAATATAAAATTTCGTATCGCGATCATCTGCGCAACGTCAATAAAAAGTATCCGCAATTAGTCGGAAATCTTGTCAGCACGGTTTTGAATGATGCACAGATTCCTATTCAAAAAAAGCAGGAATTTATCGTAGATGCAATAGGTGCTTTTGATTTTAGATCGGATAAAGATTCTCCTTTTTACGAGCCGCCTTACACTAGAGATCAAAAGGGGCATTACGACCTTGAGGGTTTTTCACCTGAAACTCGCGAGCCATTAAGGGAATTTCTTAAAGGATACACGCCGGACTTAGAATTCAGCAGCAGATCTCGCTTTTATCAGCTCTGGATGAGCGAAAATCCTGAGAGAATATCCAGTATTGTTGCGATGATTGGATCGCAAGCGAAGCAAAATCCCGCGATGATTGGCAAGTTGTTAAATCCGGAAAACGGAACTCATTGTTTTGATGAACGGGATTTCCTTCCGGGTGCGTTTCCCTACGTCAAAGATGCAGTGCAGGCTCTCACGTTTGATTCAGCGCAAATCGCGAATTCTAAAGATCAATACAATACTAGGCTTTGGTGTAAATTAAATGCGGAAAAAGCTCTTGATATAGTAGTAGACTCACTTCTCAGATCCTGTAAATTGAACAATGTGCATGGTTTGTCTCAATGGGAAGGTATTCCAGAAATATATGAGCCGCTGAAAAACGGAATTACTGGAAAGAAAGATGCGAGATTTGCAAATGCATTATTAAAAAACGTGGATACGCATATAATGGGCGCTATCGAGTTCGCTAAAACCATGCCCGCAATTGGCATTTCACCAATGCCGGAATATGCCGTGCCTCAGTCGGGATATGAACGTGTTATTAGCTGCGCAAAAGGATTAGTGAATCTTCTAGCCGTTGGTGGATTAGCAATCAGTTCTGCGTTTGCTAGTAAGTATGGCATGTATGCCATGAATCCCGCTCATGCTCAGGCTCAGGCCAACGAATCACCATTACTTTACGGATTTGGTGGCTTGTCAATTATGGCGGTGTGTGCTTTTGCTTCTTTGCCTATTGGAATCGGAATTGCGGTGTACCTTAATGGACGGCTTGATGACCTTGTAGTTCCTGAAACGCCTGCACAAAAGGAGTACGGGGAAGAGCAGCTGAAGAAGTTAGATGCATGGAGAATGAACTCAATATCAAAAATCAGACAGCACTACCAGCCGCAGGTGGCAATATGATTACGCTCCAGAAAGTGCAAAAAGCAGCGAGTCAGAAAGTCATGTCCGGGGAGGAACAAGTATGATAAAAAAACTTATGAACGGAATTGTAACAGGGCTGGCGGCTTTAACGCTATCTGGCTGCGCAATACACGTGAAGCCGACGGATGTTTCGAAGGACTTTTCGGTGGTGCCGGAATATCGTGTTGGAATGGATGGATTTTATACAAAAGCAAATGTGAGCAGGCAGCTTCGTACAACACCTGCGCATCCCAACGACTCGTTTCTCTCTGGCTCAACAACAACAGGCAATCCTAGCGGGGCAGATGTTGCTCTCAAAGCAGGAGTTGTTGCCTCGGCAGGAGTTCCTAAATTTCGCGTGTACGCAGGAGGCGATTTAAGGTATAGTTGTTCCTTCATATATTCTGGCATAGACGCAAGAAAGCAACAGGATTCTGATACGCGTCCAGCTGCGCAGGGTTCATTCGTTGATACGCAGCTTATACCAACATACACTATCTTGCCGCTTATAGGTTTAGAGGCGACATTGGGCGAGTTCACTTTCCGAGTTGAAGCGGGGCGGCCATATGCAGGTTTCAAAGTGCGCTCAGGCCATGAACGTTACGGCAAATTCGAGAAAGTCCAGGAAGACTCGTGGGCGGGCTGGGGCGAGCACTATAAGGCAGATGTTTTGTACAAAATATCGGATGGCTGGCGTGCCGGTGTCTCTTTGGGTTATGAACATTATGATGCTGAATTCGGAGGCGAGAAGTCCAACATTAAGTCAATACTGGGCTTCTTGCAGTTTGAGCATAAGTTTTAGCGAATGATAAACTTGTAGTGCGCATTGAGCTAGCGTTAGCTCTGCGCGGGAGGAAAGAAAATGGAATCGTCAATAATGCAGCTTGAAAGTAGAGTGAAAGAGCTTGGCCAGCAGGAGAAATTTTTGTTCAACAGGTTTTTCGAAGTTATTGCATACGATGGACGAATGGTTGTTCCTGATTCGTTCAGGGAGAAGGTTGTTGGATATTTTAAGGATTCATCAAAAACTCAGGATGAGATTATAGCTGGTTTGGAGACCCAGAGAATTGTAAGAACTTATAATCGTTTTTCTAACGAGGGAGCTTTGTTTAATGCTTTGAGGGCCAGTAGGCCGGGAATGAAGCAGGATCAGTTGTCAGAGATAAGGAAAAAAGTAGATTTGTGGATTGAAGATGAGTATAAGAAAAAGGGTTGTGATTTTTGTAATGTGGAAAATTATACTCCAGAAGACCCATTTGGCAGGGTTGTTGGAAAATACTCAGAAACTGCTGCTAACGTTGCAAAGTATGATGGTTGGAGCAGCATTGTGTGCTTCAAAAAGCACAACCCGTTGGACTTTTCTGAGGAGGAGCTTTCTGACTACGTTGAAACCGGTTTTAGTTGGTTCAAGCAGGTAAGTCAGAAAGACGAGAGTGCTGCTTATCCTTATTTGATGTGGAATTGTTTGCCTAAAGCAGGAGCATCTCAGCCTCACGGCCACGCGCAGGTGCTTATGGCAGTAGGCAGGCCGTACGCAAAAGTTAGTGCCTTGATGGACGTGTCGCAGAGATATAAGAAAGAAAACGGAAAAGATTATTTCGACGACTTATTCAGCGCTCACAATTCAGTAGGGCTTGCTTTGCAGTATGGAGATTCTAAGGTTATTACCTCATTGACTCCTCTGAAAGAAAAAGAAACTTTGGTGATTGCAGAATCCAGGGGACTTGATGACTGGGATGGAAGGAAGAACTTCAGAGAATCTGTGTATAGAGTGTTGAGGTGCTTCATAGACGATCTTGGAGTGCACAGCTTCAATCTGGCTGTTGCGATGCCGGGCGTTCAGGAAAATGGTTTTCCGTACGTTGCCAGAATTGTTGACAGGGGCAGCATTTTCAATCCTGTCGCTGATATGGGTGGAATGGAATTGTACGGAGAGCCTGTTATCGGCAGCGATCCGTACAAGGTGATGGACAAACTTCAGCCACGTTTCAGTAATACAGTTCAAAAATTAATAACTTCGGAGGTCGATTAAAATGTCAAAACCACAATACGGAAATCGTGAACAGATGTTTGAGATGGAAACTGTCGCGCGAGAGGTTTCTAGCAAAATAATTGATTATAAGGGTAAAAATGTGTACGATACCAAGGTTAAGAATGGAGAATATCAGGGAGAGTCAGTCATTGATGAGCTTGCTTTTGCGTGGACGCAGGAAGCGTTGCTGAAGTACATGCCTGGTTTCAGGGGGGAAATATTGACTGAAACTCGTCCTATGAAGGATATCAAGGTTCCAGGGCAGAACGATTGGCTGTATTTGCGTATTGATGAGTGTGATGGAACAACTAACGCGAAGAGATTTGCAGCGTCTCCTTTGAAGTACACGCCCTCCTCTTGTGTTTCTCTTGCGTTGTGCGCGGACAAGGGTATTAACTCGATTCTTATCGGTACCGTGCATGATATGCATAACGGTAATACCTTTTCCGGAGTCCACAACCAGGATGGCTATTGGTCTTTCATGAACAGGAACATCCTCGACCCGAAGGATTTTGCAGATAAGAAAGGTGATGACAAGTATCGGGTTATGGTCATCGGTTACTCTAATGGAAATAATGGCGCCCGTATTAAAAAAGCAGAACTTGAGCAGAAGCTTTGGGACAATGACATCTTTCCATATGAGGGCAGCCGTGCATCAACCATTGACATTTTGAACATTGTTTACAACCAGTTTGACGCATACATTGACGCAAGAGCGTTATGGCCTGGCAGCGGAGCAATGCTTCATCCATACGACGTTGCTGGAGTAATTCCAATCGTTCAGGGCTGCGGTCTTGAAGTTTCCGATATGCGTGGCAAGCCTTTGGAGGGCGATAAGAACGACCTTGATGTTTTAGTTTGCAGGCCTGTTTTGAAGAAGAGGCTTGTTGATTTGCTCGGTCCGGTGTTGGACCAGCAGCAGAAGGAAGCAAATGAGCCAAAAGCCGCTTGAACTGTCTGGAAAGCCGAGGAGACAGAAATGACTCGCTTGATTGTATTGTCAGGTCCTTCAGGTGTTGGGAAAGGGCCCATAGTTGACTGGATGAAAAAAACATATTATCCTGGAGCGTACGATGGCAGGGACCTCCATTCGTTCTGTCAGGTTAAAGTTCACAAAACAGCAGGGCCAAGGCATACTGGGAAAGAAAGTGAATTGGGGCTTGAGGGCGTTAGCAGGAATAGATATGATTTTGATTGCAGAGGATCACCTCAGGCTATAGACTTGGATGAGCTCGACAAGGCGCTCGGTAGCCATGATGCAGTTCTTCTTGAAGCTTATTACAAGGCTTTTGATTTTTTGAAAGAGCGATATGGGAGTTCTGTTGATTTCGCATCTACTTTTGTGAGTCCTCTGCCTCTTCTTGAAAATCGCTCAGTCATTCCTGACATGATGCTGGATTGTTTGGTAAGGAGAGCTATGCGCGAGGGCAAGAATGTAACGCAGAAATTGATAGAGGATCTTCTCGTCAGGGCAAAAGGTTCTGAAGACGAGATGAACATTTCTCATAAATATCGTAATTTTATTGTCAATGAATGCTATGAGTCTGATCCCAGGTGGCATTTTAGCACGCTTTCAGGTGAACCGCGAAAAGCCGTCGATACACTCTACAAAATAGTGTGCGGAGGCGGTAAAATGAAAGTTAGGCCGGACGCAGAAATAATTCTTAAGGAGGCGGATAACAATGTCTGAGTGTTCAGAGCCCGACAAAAAACTGAAAGACTTGTTTGAGAATTATCTCAACTTCGCTTCAAAGATAGAGTATCCTGAGCATGATTATTTGCAGAATAAGTATGATCGTTATTGCAATCTTAAAGCATATTCGCATGCAGAAAAACTCTTGGAAGGAGTTAAGGCAGAGATCGGTGAAGTGCATGGCTTGTTGAAACGTGAATTGTCTGATGCAGAAAGATACGCGGCTGGATTTTTCCTTTCAGCGTTTTACAATAAGTCCGAATTAAAGGATATCGTGTACGATTTGGATGTTGAGGTAAAAAATCTCGCCTTCAAACTGCCTGCTGAAAAAGCTTTCATTAATACTGGGAAGGGGCATAATAGCAGCGGAACGTGCGCACAGGGAATCATTATCAATTACGTCAAAGACCGGCTTTTTCATGGAGGTTTTCAGGCAGATGGTCCTTTAATCACATACGGGGGATCGCATTATTCTGATCATTATGATGAGGATGATTTAGAGATTGAAGACTCTCGTTTGATTGTTTCAGTGAATAATAAGGTGGATATTCGAGCGCTTGGCAGCCCTGCTATCTATGGTCCTGTCAGGTTTGACTCGATTGTTTCTTCGCCGGTTTCTATCGGCAATATTATGCTGGACGTCTTTATTGACAGAATTCCTGAACTGCGCTCATATGTTGATAATCTTGTGAGTCATTTTGAGAAGGGAA
>CAZNFZ010000093.1:0-2257 GCA_964572665.1 uncultured Methanosarcinales archaeon | reverse complement strand
GGTCTCAACCGCCGACCCCTTCTTGAACCCCGCGGTTACAGTCGTCCAGAGGCTGCCCAGCCCTTCGAGGCTGGGCGGTCCTCATTATTCTCGAAATTGGCTTCGCAACTATATTCAGGGGGTCTCAACCGCCGACCCCTTCAACCCCCGCGGTTCTCGAAAGGTATTTAAAGCGTCATAATGGACGATAAATTGTCAAGAACCACCAATCCTAATAGTCGATTGCGGTGGTTCTTGAGCATGCTCGGAAACTCCATCTAAATGATGGTTCCGAGTGGGGTTTCCGACACGATGAAATTTCACAACACACTTACCAAGAAGAAAGAAGAATTCAAGCCGGTGAACTCCAAACTAGTCAGTATGTACACCTGCGGGCCAACAGTGTACAATTTTGCTCACATTGGAAACTTTAGAACTTACATTTTTGAAGATTTGCTCAGGCGCTGGATTAAGTACCGCGGTTATAACGTCAAACAAGCAATGAATCTTACAGACGTAGATGACAAAACCATCCGTGATTCACAAAAAGAAGGCGTTTCATTGAAAGAATTTACTGAGCGTTATTCCAAAGCATTTTTTGAAGACATCAAAACACTCAATATCGAGCCAGTAGAAGTTTATCCTAAAGCAACCGATTATATTCCAGAAATGGTTGCCATGATAAAGGTACTTCTTGAAAAAGGAATAGCGTACAAAACATCAGATGCAATTTACTACTCCATTTCAAAATTCAAAGACTACGGCCAGCTGGCGCATATTGATGCTGCAAATTTACAGGCAGGCGCATCAGGCAGGGTAACAGCAGACGAATACGACAAAGAAAACGTTGCAGATTTTGCTTTATGGAAGTTCTGGGATGAAAAAGATGGCGATGTCTTCTGGGAAACAGAAATAGGCAAAGGAAGACCAGGATGGCATATAGAATGCTCAGCAATGAGCGCAAAAAATCTCACCGATGCATTTTCGGACAACACTTTCCATCCAGAAAAATTCGTTACTATTGACATTCATACCGGCGGAGTTGACAACATTTTTCCGCACCATCAGGATGAAATCGCGCAGACAGAAGGCTGTGTAGGCAAGAAGTTTGCCAACTACTGGCTGCACTCAGAACATTTACTTGTTGAAGGCAAAAAAATGTCAAAGTCACTAGGAAATTTCTACACACTGCGCGACTTAATCGCAAAAGGATACAACCCTCTCGCAGTCAGGTATCTTTTACTGTCAACACATTACAGACAAAAGCTTAACTTTACTCTTGAAGCGCTTGACGCGGCAACAGTCGCAGTACAAAGATTGAACGACTTCATGCTAAGGCTGAAAGAAGCGCACGGCAGCAAAAACAACGCTGAAGTGCACGACGCAATACAGAAAGCTCGTTTGCAGTTTGAAAAATCACTTGACGAAGACTTGGAAATGAGCCCAGCGCTCGCAGCCATTTTTGATTTAATGAATATCATCAATAGACATCTTGACTCACATGAACTCAGCAAACAAGACGCAGAGGCAGTTGCTAAATTCATGGAAGACGCCAACACAGTGCTTGGCGTGCTAGTCAAAGAAGAAAAACTATCACCCGAATTGCAAAAATTAGTTGATGAACGAGAAAAAGCCCGCCAAATAAAGAACTGGGCGCGCACAGACGAACTACGAGACGAGCTCAAACACAAAGGAATAGCTGTAGAGGACACACCACATGGACAACGCTGGAAAAGAATTCTTTCGTAAAAGATATGAAAAAATAGGCGGGGAAATAGCAGACCTACAGTTCAAACCAACACTGCGCGTTAACACACTAAAGATTACAGCAAAAGAACTTATCGAACGGCTAGAAAAACTAGGCGTGAAACTGGAACGTATCCCTTTCACCAAAAACGGCTATTCGATTGTACAGTCAAAATTCTCACTTGGAGCCATAACTGAATGCCTGCTCGGCTATTATTATTTACAGGAAGCAGCAGCGCAGCTGCCTGTTGAAGTTTTAGACCCAAAACCAACAGATGTCGTGCTTGATGCTTGCGCAGCGCCAGGCGGAAAAACAACACAGCTGGCAGCACAAATGAAAAACCAGGGAACAATAGTTGCATACGAACTTAAGCCACACAGAATTCCAAGTTTGCTAATGAATCTGGAGCGCTGCGGAATCAAAAACACGACTGTTTTTGAAGGAAATGCAGTCATGGCAGGCAGATTAGGCATACAATTTGACAAAATACTACTTGACGCACCCTGTGCAGGCAATTACATGACTGAACCA
>CAZNFZ010000092.1:0-5949 GCA_964572665.1 uncultured Methanosarcinales archaeon | reverse complement strand
GCAAAAAACAGAGTTGCGCACAGCACCAAAAAGAAATTATTGATGGCAATAGTAGATGATGAAGGCGATGTGAGTTATTGGGAAGCACGCTGGCTGCGCCCCTAAAAACTTAAATAGCCAGGCACTTGCATTTTTCTTATGGAATATAGAGACAAAATCCTCACTCTCGCACACACAGCTCCGTTATTACCAACCGGCGTAGCAAAAGCACTCAGTACAAACAGCATTATGGCAGGAGCCATGCTGTCAGAAATGTGCTCCAAGGGACTCCTCAAGACGTCTGCCATGAAAGTAGGAGGATCACCTCTATATTATGCGCCCGGAAATGAATCACAATTACTCAACCACCTTGGAAGCATAAATGAAAAAGACCGCAGAACAGTTCTCAAGCTGAAAGAAGAAAAAATCATACGAGAAAACGAAACAGACCCCCTCACCAGAGTATCGCTTGCAATAGTCAAAGACTTTGCAAAACCACTTATTGTTCAATATGACAACAAACAAGAAACCTTCTGGAAATGGTTCGAGCTTTCAGACAAAGACGCGGAAGAATTAATCAAACAACTGATAGAACCTCCAAAAATTGAGCCACAACCCCTAAAAATTGCCTCTCCAGAACCAGTTAAAATTCCAGAACAAAAAATACAGCCACAACTACCAGAACATAAACCAGTGCAGGAAACACTTGTTGAGAAAAAACTAACAGAGCCCACTGGCGACTTCTGGGAACGGCTCCATGGATTCTTCACGCAAAACAGCATCAGGCTTCAAGAAAAGAACGTCGTAAAAAAGAAAACAGACTTTGACTTGATTGTAGAAATACCATCGCCAGTCGGAACGCTCTCTTACTATTGCAAAGCGCGCAGCAAGAAAAGAATAACTGACGCGGACATCAGCGCAGCATACGTTCAAGGCCAAATCAAAAAACTTCCAGTAATATTTCTGACAGACGGCGAGCTAACCAAACAAGCACACGCAGTTCTTGGACAGCTCAAAGGCATCACGGTAAAACAGGTGTAGAATGGGCGTCAACCTCAAAGATATCATAATACGGCATCCAGTCACCTTTGAAGATTTGGCAGGCAAAACACTCATTGTTGACGGCTATAACATGCTCTATCAATTTCTTAGCACTATTAGAGGAAGAGATGGCAGCTTGTTAACTGACCACCACGGCCACGTAACCAGTCATCTCATAGGACTTTTTTCACGAGTTACAAACTTAATGCAAAAACGCATCAAGCTCGCGTTTGTATTTGACGGACAAGCCCCGGAATTAAAGCATAAAGAACTCGCTAAAAGAGCAGAACTAAAACAAGAAGCGGCAAAAAAATACGAAGAAGCACTAGTTTCAGAAGACCAGGAAGCAATGAAAAAATACGCTGCGCGAACTTCTCGTTTAAATCGAGATATGGTTGCACAAGCAAAAGAACTACTCACAGGACTCGGCATTCCCTGGGTACAAGCGCCAAGCGAAGGCGAAGCACAAGCAGTCCATATGGTAAAAAATGGGCACGGGTGGGCGGTTTCCTCACAAGACTATGACAGCCTGCTCTATGGAACACCGCGCCTTATACAAAACCTTTCCATAGAAGGCAGACGAAAGGTACCTGGCAAATTAGCATTCACAATAGTTGAGCCAACAGTAATAGATCTAAAAGAAAATATCACGGCACTTGGCATTTCACAAGACCAACTCATATGGCTTGCAATCCTCACCGGCACTGATTACGCACCAGGAGGCGTAAAAGGAATAGGTCCCAAAAAAGGCCTTGCGCTTGTCAAGCAGCACAAAACACCAGAAGCGGTCTTTGAGCCGCTAAAGCCGGATTTCGACTGGCGAGCTGTCCTTGAATTATTCAAAAAAATGCCAGTAACAGATCAGTACACACTGGAATGGAAGCCGGTCGACAGAAAACGCCTCTATAATTTTCTAGTAGAAGAACACGATTTCGGCGCAGAGCGCGTAGACAAAGTTCTTGACGCCATTTCACCAGCAAAACACCAAAAAGGACTCGGAGACTTCACATGAACCTCAGAGACGCACTCAAAAAAAAGCTGACTAGCAAGGAATTAAAATCATTAAAAACCAGCTTTGACATTATAGGAGACATACTAACAATTGAAATCCCCAATGAACTAAAAAAGAAAGAGAAACTCATCGGACAAACTATTCTAGAACTGTTTTCAAACATTAAAGTTGTTGCCGCTGCAGGCGAGCATACTGGCAAGTATCGAAAACAAAAGCTCCGCATAATAGCTGGCGAAAAAATATATGAAACCACACAAAAAGAAAGCGGAGTTATCATGAAATTGGACGTCGCACAATGCTATTTTTCTCCCAGACTCGGTACTGAACGACTGCGCATTGCAAAACAAGTCAAAAAAGGAGAAAAAATACTCATTGTAGGATCAGGAGTGGCGCCTTACCCACTAATCATCGCAAAACATTCACTCGCACAACAAATAGTCGCAGTTGAAGTCAATCCAGCAGCGCACAAATATGCGATTGTAAACGTACAATTAAACAAACAGTCATCTAAAATTACGTGCATCAAGGGAGATATCAGAAAATTAAAACTCGGCACATTCGACCGAATAATATCAGCAATACCACACGAAGGCGTAAAACTCTTACCTGCACTTTTGAAATTCGCAAAAAAAGGCACACTCCTTCACATTTACGATTTCGCCCCAGAAGAAGATTTGGAAATATCTGCGCGAATACTCAAAAAAACATGCAAAATACTGCGCGTTATAAAAACACAACAAGTTGGCGTGAGACGATACAGGATTTGTATTGACGCGAAGGTAAAATAGAATTCTTGGCTGCGCAATTATATCGAGGGGCCTTAACGCCCGGCCCCTTCTAGAACCCCGACGTCTTAACCGAACATCCTAAGGTAATCATCGCCTTCCATATCAACTTCGTTAGAAACCTTGTGAACAGCACTGATAAAGTCAGTTTCCTTAATTTTTGTCCTATTCTCACGGATGGCGAAATAGCCCGCTTCGGTCGCTACTGCCTTAATTTCGGCTCCACTGAAACCTTCAAGAAGCTTAATCATTTTTTCCATGTTAAGCTTACCAATAGTCATATTCTTAGTGTGAATCTTGAAAATTTCCTTTCTCGCCTCTTCGTTAGGCAGGGGCACGTGGATAAGCCTGTCAAGCCTTCCAGGTCTGACAATTGCAGGGTCCAAGATGTCCTTTCTATTAGTGCAACCGATAATCTTCACATTATCCAACGGGTTAAAGCCGTCAATCTCTGCCAACAACTGCATGAATGTTCTCTGAACTTCACGCTCACCTGAAGTTCCAATGTCCATTCGCACTGCCGCAATTGCGTCCATTTCATCAATGAAAATAATACTCGGCGCCTTTTCACGTGCAAGCTGGAAAATTTCCTTAACCAGTTTCGCGCCTTCTCCAATAAACTTCTGCACCAACTCGCTGCCAACAACTTCAATAAACGTGCTTTTTGTAGAAGCAGCAACCGCCTTTGCCAGCAATGTTTTGCCTGTTCCAGGAGGACCATACAACAAAATGCCTTTTGGCGGCTCAATGCCGACTTTCTTGAATAATTCAGGCTTCATTAAAGGAAGCTCGATAACTTCCTTAATTTCATTTTCCTGGTCTTTCAAGCCACCAACCTGCTCCCATGGAACAGTCGGTTTTTCAATGATTACAAACTTGTCAGCATCAAACCTGCGCAATTGCTGCATCTTACGCACAATTGTGAGATTTTTCTGTTCAGCAAGCACTATATCGCCGACTGCCAATTTTTCACAGCCGTTCACAATGTCAACCAAGAATTCATTGCCGTTCGGCAGCCTGATTAATGCCTTGCCATCAACAAAATCGCGCACTTCACACGCAATTAACGGAGTGCGCCTGAATTTTTCCAATTCACGCTCAAGATTTTCAATACTTTCACGCAAGAAACGATTTTCTTCTTCCATTCCAGACACATCTGCTTGGTAGCTGAACGAGACACTGTCTTTCGCTGTGCTTTCTTTGGTAGTAGATTCTTTCTCTGTCATCTTTTTTGCAATCACGTTTGAGGGTATTTAAATCTATCGACGGTAGACGATAAGTCCTTTTGGCGCCCGCGTAAGGACGATTGGCTCTTTGTTTGTTACTAGAATATCATCTTCAATTCGAATTCCAAAAGTAGTGTATGTGCCCGGCTCCACAGTTACAATGCTGCCCGCTTGCAAAGTCCACGGACGCGGCTGAACGTCATGCACTTCAATACCAACAGAATGACCAAGCCGATGGATCATTGACGAACCAATTTCTTTGTGAGCATAATCATCAATTTCTTCCAGAGTCACTCCAGGTTTCACTTTTTCAATGCACTTCTTCTGCACGGACAACAAATTATTGTACACTTTCCTATCTTTTTCTGTTGGCGAGCCAATAAAAATGGTGCGAGTGATGTCAGAGCAATAATTTTTGTAAATAATCCCGAAGTCAAGCACAGTAAAACCATTCAGTTTTGAATTTGCAGGAACGTGGTGCGGCGTTGCGCCATTTTTTCCAGACGCAACAATTGCCGGAAAGCTCGGCTCAAATCCAAACTGGCTCATCCGCATATTCAGAAAGTTCGAAACATCTCTCTCGGTCTTGAATAAGGGCATATGCTTGCAAATTTCTTCAAACAACACGTCTGTAATCGCGCACGCCTTAGTAATGCATGCAATCTCTTCAGGAGTTTTGATTAATCGCAAGTCACGGCACGCGTCTTCAACGCTAACTAACTCGGCGTTCCATTCATCTTTCACTCTCTGAGCGCTTGCATAGGACACAGAACTTGGCACAATACCAATTATTTTTGCAGGAAAATGAGCGTGTACTGTTTCCAAGAAATCCCTGCCAATCTGCACGACTTCAATAGCTGAAGCTTTTGCCATCCTCGGCGCTTCAAAACCAGGCACGAACAATTTCGGTTTGCCAGATGAAGGAATTGCAAGACAGGCGCTGTCCGGCTTTACCCCTGCAAAATATGTGATATTAGCATCAGTGTTGAAAAATAAAGCCAAATCTACGCGTTCATTCTGAAGAACTCTCTGCAGCTTACCAAACATGATCGGGGTACGCTTCCTTTACCAGCTTTTCTTTTCCTTTTACTTTATTCCTAATCGGATCAAGCAATTTGTTAATTTCCTTTGCGACAGCCCGCTTCAAATCCATCGGGTGAATGCGGCCAGCGACATATTCGCTTTCAATAGCATCGTATGAAGAGTATTTTACATTTCCTCCAAATTTCTCAGGACGCTCAATAACAAAATCTTCGCTTCTGTCTTTCTTGTGAACCATAATAACATACTTCAAGAAAGCAAGCACTCCATTGCCGTCAACTTTCTTCGCTTCACAGTAGGCCGCGTTCAACTTGTCCTGCACTGTTTTCTCGCTGTCAAGCAAATCAACTTTAGAATTCTTTTCTGAGCTCGACATTTTCCCTCCAGGAGTCAATCCTGGAACAAGCGGAGTCATTATCTCAATTCTAGAACGATATCCAAGCTTCGGCATGTTCTCGCGCGCGAACACCAAAATCTTTCTTTGGTCAATACCGCCATATTGAATGTCAACATCCAAATATTCCTCATCAATGCTTTGCATTATTGGGTATAGCAGTCCGGACAATTTCGGACTCTCATCCATCTTCACCACTTCAGAAGCGGCTTTTGTACAATCGTGAACAGTAACGTGCGTTGACATTTTCAAAACGTCAAACATGAACTCTTTTTTCAACTGAAAATCAGAACCCTTCACGATTTCCACCTTATTTGTATCGGCGCCAATCGCGTCAAACAACGCAGGAATAATCAGTTTGTAGTATTCATACCTTTTTTCAAGCATTTCCCACGGAGTTTTATCAAGCGCGCCGTGAATATCAGCAAGCAGCACTTTGACCTTAAAGCCAGCCCTGATAAAATCAGCCAT